>CAINHV010000074.1 GCA_903848965.1 uncultured Opitutia bacterium
AAGCCGCGAGGCCAAACATCGCGAGTTTGCCTCCGCCTGTCAGGAATCCCGCGATAATCGCCAGGAGCACGACATCCAGGGCCAAGGCCGCGAGGCGAATCCAGAACCCGGCGCGCGGCAACGTCGCGGCCGAAAGAACCGGTGTCACCGGCAGAGGCGGCACCATCGGCGGCGGCGTGGAGCCCGCGCCCGTTCCCCCATCGGCCGGACCGAAGGTTGAAGTCGCAGTCGAGGCCGCCTCCGGCGCGGCCGCCGCCATCGGCCCGGCACCGGCCGCGGCCGGCATCGAAGCCGCGAATGCCGGCGCTGGCCGCTCCCGTTTCATGGTCTGGAGCAACGTCAGGAAAACCACGCCCGCCCCGAGCCAGCCGACGAACTTGAGCATCACGAATCCAAGGACGGGCACCGTATACAGCCAGAGCATCAGCATACCCGCGAGAAACACCGCCATGGCGGGATGCGCCAAAGGCCCGGGAAATAGCCGGGTGACTTTGGAACCCAGCCACGCCAGCAAGACCGCGGTGCCGAAAAGCCAGGCGACGAACAACGCCGCGCCCACGAAGGGCAGCAGGAAGATGCCCACCCCCGTCACGATCAAGAGGATCATGACCACCGGCGAAATCAACACGGTCAGGAAGGCTGACAGCACCGAGGCACCGGGCCGGGCCACCAGGGTCTGCACACACTTATCCAGCCCTTCGCGAAACAACAGGGCCAAGAAAATGTAGAGCGCGAGGAAGGTGCCTGCCACCGCCCAGGCCCAGCCGAGGTGCGGGCCAAACGCGAGCGGCCGCCCCATGAACAGGCACTCGTGAATCCAGGCCATGATCCGTTCGCGGTGGACCAGCGAGCGACCTCCGCCGACATTCTTTACGCCCTGGCTCAACGCTGCCCCCGCATCCCGCTTCACCGTGCCGAGCACGCAAGTCACCTGGCCGTCGACCTTGGCGTCCGGCCCCAGCTCGATGTCCCCCAGCACGGCCACGACGTCGCCGGTGACGTGACCGTTCACATACACATTGCCCATGACGGCAACCACCACGTCACCCACGGTTCCGGTCACCCGGGAATCGCCGAAGACGGACACGACTGCGTCGACGACGTCTCCCTCGGCAGTCGCGGAACCGAAGACGGCGATCACCGCGTCCGCCGTCTCGCCCTTCGGCAGGACGGAATTGCCGAACACGTTTACGACTTCGTTATCCGTCCGGTTCGCGGCGCGCTCCGCAGCCCGTTCCTTCGCCCGCTGCCGGGCGCGTTCGCGCGGCGATTGCTTCGCCTTCGTATCGGAGGCAGCGGAAGCGTCCGGAACGTCGGGGGCCGTGGGAGCATCAGGAGCATCGAGCCGGCGCAACGGCGCAGCGGCGACATCGGCGTTGGCCGGAGCCACATCGGCGGTTGCGGCGGCCGCTGTCGCCGCCGGTTCGTCGCCGGCCTTTGCGGGCACGGGCGGCGGCTCCTGCGCGATGAGCGCGAGCGTGGTCGCAAAGCAGGCGGCCACAACAGCGCCGACGAAAATGGTACGGATGGAGGTCTTCATAGCGCGGGGAATTTCTGCGTTAACGATTCGCGTAGAGCGCGCGATAGGCCGTCGCGCCCAGCCCGAACAGGGCGGCATAGGAGGAGGCGACGAGGGCCAGGCCCCCGTACAGCCAGATCGGCGGGATGCTGCGGAGCACGACCTGGCAGAACTCCCGGATCGTCGCGCCGAGGGTCGCCACGGCTCCGAGCCAGGAGAACTTCGCGGCGATCGCCGCCCCGAGGGCGCTGACATCGAGTCCCGTGAGGACCCAGAAATGGGCGGCCACGATCGCGAGCGAGACACCGACAAATCCGATCCGAGCCGGCTGCGGCCAGTACGTGAAGCTCTTCCGCCACCATGGCAGCGCCGCCCGCGCGGCAATCGCCGCCAGGACGCGGGTTTCCAGCGACCGCGGCGCACGCCGGGGAGGAAGGTCGCGGAGCGTCTGGTCGACGAGGCGTTCCAGATCGTGGTGGTCGGGCGGAGTCATGTTGAAATCTAGAGGCTGATTTTTTCGTGGCCGGTGCCGCTGCGGCCCAGGATCTTGGCCAGGGCGGCACGGGCGCGCAGGATGTCGGTCTTCACTTTGGCGAGGGATACCCCGAGCCGCCGGGCGATCTCCTCGTAGGGCAAATCCTCAAAATGATAGAGCACGAGCGGCACGCGTTGGTGCTCGGGCAACTGGTTGAGCGCGTTCTCCACCAGCTCGCGGCGTTCGGCCGCGTCCACGCCGGCGAAGAAAGTCTCGGGCGCCGCGAATTCCGCTTCGGGAGCATCGCGATCGTCCCCGGCATCTTCGCGCTTGAACTCGGAAAAGAAGCGCCAGCGGTTCCGGTAACGGGAGAGATGGTTGAGCGAAAGATTCGTCGCGACCGTCTTCAGCCAGCCGCCGGCCGTGGGGCTCGTGCTCAGGTGATCGTAGTTCTCGTAGGCCTTGAGAAATACTTCCTGCGAGATGTCCTCCGCCTGCGCATCGTTCCCGGTGAGCCGGGCAGCAGTCGAGAAGACCATGTCCTGGTAATTGCGCATAAAAGTCGTGAAATCAGTCGCCGGGTTCACGCCGGCAGTGGTGGGAACTGGAGGATCATCTTTCATCCGCAAAACACCGGAGTGACCGGAAAGTCGCAGAAAACTTTCTGCCGGGGCAGGGGTTCCGGCGCGAGCGTGGGTTTTTCGGCGGGCCTTGGCGCCGGTTTCGAACGTGCTGAAATCGAATGGTGTAGGGCTGCCGCTCGTCGGCAGGCCGATGAATTTTCGATTTTGGATTCTCGATTTTCGATTGGGCCCGGCGGCGAGCACCGGCCCTACATCAATTGCAAAACCCGGCCAGGGGACGTCTAGAACACCTCAATCTGCTCAAAAATCGATCGCCTGCATCGGCCCGATCTGGACCTCGAAGCGCTCGTAATACGGCTTCACATATTTGAAGTCCGTCCGCGTGAGCTCGTACTCGCCGCCGATGCTGACAAAGAAAATCGAGGCCGAGGCATCGCCCTTCAGATCCACCAACGTGGGCGCATACCTGGGATCCACGGTGGCGAAATTCAGCGTCCCCTCGCCGTCCTTCACCTTCACGATGAGCCGCGTCCGAAAGGCCGCGCGCAACTCCACCGCGATGTTCTCGAGGGCCCCGGACTCCTTCTGCAGCCGGACCAGGACTTTGAACTTGTCCGGCGGGAAACGTTCATTGCGGTCCGCGCGCAATGGAACCTCAAAGGTCAGGTGGCCCGCCGCCTCCGTCGCGATCTGTGCGGCGGCGAGGTTCATGACTTCGCCCAGCGTCGGACGCGTGTCCTTCTCGGGATTCTCCGCGCGCCGGCGGGCGCGTTCACCCCAGCGGCGATACTTGCGAAAATCCCTCTCCGTCGGCGGCTTTCCGTCCACCTTCAGCGGCGTCCACTGCTCGGAATACGGCTTCGAAGGATCGTAGCGCACCACGGCCTGGGTCTTCACCCGGCCCTTTTCGTCCCGTTGAATCGTGGTCTGCGTGCACGCCCAGCGCAGCAGGTCGCGGGCTGACTTCTCGAGCGATTCCCGCAACAGCACCAGTTCCTCGGCCGTCGCCGGCCGCGACTCAGTCGCCGCCGGCAGCGCAAGCGGCAGCCAGAAAAGGACGGCCAAAATAAAATAAAGAGAGCGGAGGCGGGGCATGAGTGTTTCGACCGTTAATCTCCCCCACTCCGCCAGATCGCGCAAGTCCCCGGCAGTTCATTCGCCCCAGCCGGGAACGCGCCGCAGCTCGTGCCCGCGCTACATCCGGCAGATCAGCAGCTCGCGCTCGTACACCATTTCCTTCGGCAGGCGATCATGCAGATCGAGGAAGAGTTCCTCGTGTCCCATGACTTCGCTGCGCCAGAGGCCGCGGTCGAACGCCTGCAGCTCGTCGAAGTTTTCCTGCGGGAACTTCATCCCCGTCCAGTCGATGTCCTCGTAACGCGGGACCCACCCGATGGGCGTCTCCTTGCCAAGTGCGCGGCCCCGGGTCCGATCGACGATCCATTTCAACACGCGCATGTTCTCGCTGAAGCCCGGCCAGAGGAACTTGCCCTCGGCGTTCTTCCGGAACCAGTTCACGTGAAAGACGCGGGGCGTTTCGCTCAGCTTCCGCTGCATCGTGATCCAATGCCGGAAGTAGTCGCCCATGTGGTACCCGCAGAAGGGCAGCATCGCCATCGGATCGCGGCGAACCTTGCCCACCGTGCCGGCCGCCGCCGCCGTCATCTCGGATCCCATCGTCGCCCCCATGTAGACGCCCCCGCTCCAGTTGAACGCCTGGTAAACGAGCGGCATGGTCGTCGCGCGACGGCCGCCAAAGACAATTGCGCTGAGCGGGACGCCCGCGGGATCCTCCCACGCCGGATCGATCGTGGGACATTGTGAGGCCGGCGCCGTGAACCGGGCATTAGGATGCGCGGCCTTCGCTCCGGTTTGCTTCGCCAGCTCGGGGGTCCATTCCTTGCCCTGCCAGTCGGTCAACTTGGGGGGCGGGGCGTCCGTCATGCCCTCCCACCACACGCCGCCCTCGGGAGTGAGCGCGACGTTGGTGAAAATGGTGTTCCGCGCGAGCGACGCCATTGCGTTGGGATTCGTCTTGTTCGACGTCCCGGGTGCCACGCCGAAAAAGCCCGCCTCGGGATTGATCGCGCGCAGCCGGCCGTTCGCGTCGGGTTTGATCCAGGCGATGTCGTCGCCGACGGTCCAAATCTTCCAGCCCTTCCGCTGGAAGGCGGGCGGCGGAATCAGCATCGCAAAGTTCGTCTTGCCGCACGCGCTGGGAAACGCCGCCGCAACATAGGTCTTCTCCCCTTTCGGATCCTCGACGCCGACGATCAGCATGTGCTCGGCCATCCAGCCCTCGTCGCGGGCCATGTTGGACGCGATGCGGAGCGCGAAGCACTTCTTGCCGAGCAGCGCGTTGCCGCCGTAGCCGGACCCGTAGCTCCAGATTTCCCGCGATTCCGGAAAGTGGACGATATACTTCTCCTTGCTGCACGGCCAGGGCACGTCCTTTTCACCCCGCCCAAGCGGCGCGCCGACGGTGTGCATGCACGGCACGACGCGCTTCTCCGCCTTGTCGATCTCGGCGTACACCGGCAGGCCGATCCGGGCCATGATCCGCATGTTGGCCACGACATAGGGCGAATCCGTGAGCTGGACACCGATCTGCGACATCGGCGAACCGATCGGGCCCATGCTGAACGGCAGCACATACATCGTGCGCCCCGCCATGCAGCCGTTGAAGAGCCCGCGGAGTTTCTTCCGCATCTCAAAGGGGTTGACCCAATTGTTCGTCGGGCCCGCGCCCTCCTTCGAATACGAGCAGATGAAGGTGCGATCCTCGACCCGGGCGACATCGGTCGCATCGCTCCGGGCATAGTAGCAACCGGGCCAGAGCTTCTCGTTCAGCTTGATCAGCGTCCCCGCAGCCACCATCTGCGCGCAGAGGTCGTCGTATTCCTCCTGGCTGCCGTCGACCCAGTGCACGGACTGCGGCCGGCAGAGCTCGGCCATCTTTTCCACCCAACGGAGCAGATGCTTGTTCGCGCTCAAAGGCCTCGCCGACGTACGCTTTTTCATGGGACGCCGCGATCATCCAACGCAGCGCCGGTCAAGTAAACGGCAAAGCCCGGCATCGCCGGTCGGCGTTCCAGATCGCCACGCCCGCCAGTCCAGCGCAGTCTGCCGCCCATGATGAAGCTGGCCATTTTCGTGGGCACGATGCTCGGCGGTTACGCCGGCTGGTGGGCCGGCGAGGCCTTCGGGCTCGGCTTCGGCTGGGCCTTCGTCCTCAGCGGTATCGGCAGCATGGCCGGCGTCTACGCCGGCTGGAAGCTCGCGCAAAAGTTGGCGGAATAGGTCGGAGAGCGATTAGGAGGTCCGGCGCCATCCGGGCTTGGACGAGCCACGCCCCTACAGATGACTTCTCGACCGGTTGTTTGGACCGACGACAAGACGGCGCGCATTTGTAGGGGCGTGCCTCGTTGCGCGCCCGCTCAGGCATGAAGAAATCCCTGCCCCTATACTGGCCGTCGAGCCGTCTCCCTCAGCGCCTCGACCCACGCCTCCCGCAGCGCGATCACGATCGGATTTTCCGCCGAGCGCCACTCGCCGATCGTCTCGCGATCGTCTCGATCCCAAAGTCGAGCCACGGGCGTCACGCCGCGCACGGCATTCATGATCATCACGGCCTCGGCCGACGCCAGCTCCGCCGGACTCACGCGCCGCGGCACCGCGGCGGGATGGTGTTGGAGCACCCACTGCAGGCAGGTCCCCTCGACCGCGCCCAGCGCCGGATCCGGATAGCAAAGCCGACCCTGCGCGATCCACGCGAGATTCTGTCGGACGGCCTCGACCACGAATCCGCTGTCTCGGGCAGTGAACAGGCCTTCGTCATCGGGCCGCCGGGCTCGTCGGTTCAGCTCGCTCGCGCCGAGCAGGGAATTCGCATAGTTCAGACTCTTCGGCCGCGGCAGCCATTCACCGTTGTCGCGGGTGAGCTGCAGCGTCCGCAACGCCACGCCCTCCGCTGGGGCCGCGGGAGGCAACGGTCGCAGCACGAGCCACTCGGCCGGCTGATCGTAGAGCCCGGAGGCCGAGGGCGCACCGGCAGTGACGGTGTAACGAAAAACCGCCTCCGTGAGTCCGTGGGCGGCCAGTTGGCGACGAATCACGGCCGTCAGCCGCTCCTCGTCGCCGGCGAGAAAAGTCGACGGCAGGACGATCCCCGCCCGCCGGCACGCCGCTTCGAGCCGGCAGCGATGACGTGACCACGCGTGGGGCCGGCCTGCGCTGGTGCGAAACGTCTCAAAGAAACCGAGCCCGTAGAGGACACCGTGATCGGAGATCGGCACCCGCGCCTCCACGATCGGGACGTCGCGACCGCAGAAGTACACGAGACTTTCGCCGGGCTGGCTCATCGGATCAGCCATGGCGCGCCGCCATTTCCCAGGCGACCCACAGCGCGCGGGCCTTGTGCATCGCCTCGTCGAACTCCCGCTCGGGCCGCGAATCCGCCACGATGCCAGCACCCGCTTGCACGTGCGCGACGCCCTGATGCACGAGCATCGATCGAATGATGATGTTCAGCTCCATCTCACCCCCATAACTGATCCACCCCAGCGAGCCCGTGTAATACTGGCGCCCGATCGGCTCGAGTTCCTCGATGATCTCCATCGTGCGCACCTTCGGACAGCCCGTGATGGTCCCGCCGGGAAACATCGAGCGCAGCACGTCCGTCCAATCCTTCCCAGCCGCGAGCCGCCCCTCCACCTGGGAAACGAGGTGCATGACATGCGAATAGCGTTCCACGGCCATGAACTCCGGCACGTGCACACTGCCCGGCGCCGCCACCCGCCCGATATCGTTGCGAATCAAATCCACCAGCATCAGGTGCTCCGCACGCTCCTTCTCGTTCACCAGCAACTCCGCCGACATTTCCTGATCACCCGTCTGGTTTGCTCCGCGGGGCCGCGTCCCGGCAATCGGCCGCGAGCTCACGAGCCCATCCGTCAACCGCACGAGCAGCTCCGGCGATCCGCACACCAGCGTGAACGGCGGAAGGCGCAACAAGCCCATGTAGGGCGACGGATTCACGCGCCGCAGCGCTTCGTAGACGGCGGTCGCGGCGGACGACGCGGGACGACTATGCCGCAGCGATAAATTGGTCTGATACGTGTGGCCCCTTTCGAGATACGAATGGATCTGCCGCACCGCCGCCTCGAACTCCGCCCGCGAAAAGGAATCGGGCGGCACCGAAACCGGGAGCGCCGGTTCCGCCTCTTCGTTTGTCGCACGCCCGCCTCCGCCCGCCTGCCAGCGAACCAGCGCCCGCTCCGCCTGCTCCAACGACTCAGCATGCCGCGCCGCCAGCGGATCTGCCGCGCCCGGCTCGAGGTCCGTCCAGATCACGATGCTCAACGCCCGTTCGACATGATCGTAGATGAACAACTCCTCCGGCTCGATCATCGCGTACAACGGCAGCGTGGCATCACGCTTCGCCTGCTGCGGTAAACGCTCCCAAGTGCGCACCAAATCATATCCGAACACCCCGAAGAATCCCCCGGTGACCGGCCGTCCCGTCAACCCCTTTGGCACCCGGCGCTCACGCAACAGCGCGGCGAGAATCGTGAGCGGCGATCCGCTCCTCCGCTCGATCACCGTGACGCCGTCCGGCGTCCTGATCTCGGCTCCACTCGCGTCGCCCGTCACGACCCGCGAGGCGCGGTCGCACAGGAAACTATAACGCCCGCCGGATGCGCTCTCCAGGAGCACCGTGGCCGCTCGATCCGTGAACCCCTCCCACGAATCCGGCAGCGCCGCGCCGCCGATCGTCAGCACGACCGGCAGCCGATCGCAGCCTTCGTCGCGCCACCGGGCCCAATCGTCCGGTGTCGTTGGCAGGAGAATTCGTCCGGGTGACATCGGTGGAGCCATGCTTGTTGTAAGTCGCCGCCGTCATGTCGAGCGGCGAACCGGTGCGCGGGCGTGGCGACGCCGGCCCTACAATTGACTTCGATCTCCGGACCCGGACGCCCAAGCTCCGTCCGTGGATCCTTGGCATAGCCCTCATCGTCGCGCCCTCCCCGCCCTTAGCGCGGGGCGGACGTTGATCATGGGCATTCTCAATCTGACGCCCG
>CAINHV010000075.1 GCA_903848965.1 uncultured Opitutia bacterium
GCCATGTGCGTGATCTCTTCGCGGAAGATAAGGAAGCTGGCGAGGCCACCGCTAGATGGATGGAGGAAATGCGTTCATCAACGGTCAAGACAGTCACCCGTTAAGATTGGTCGGTGTCTGCCGGCTGAAACGCTACTTTTTGTCGGTGGTGTCGGTGTCATCCGCCTGACACACACGGAAGATAAGGCGTCCCCGGCACAGCTCGCCTCGCCGCCCATCATGGGATGGCGCAAGCATTGGGCGGTGGTAAAAGGCGACTACGCCGAGTGGCAGCGGCTCGATAAAATTCAACCCTTTGACGGGGGGAACGCCTCACGCTTGGCCCAGTTTTCGGGACCCGCTCACCAGACGCTCCGGCTCGGCTGGGTGTTGGGTGCCGGGCTTTCTGTGTCGTCGAGCACCGGGCCGTCTGTGGCGTTGGTCACCCGGGAATCTGTGGCGTCGAGCACCCGGGCCATCTGGTGGCAGGCGTCGGAGAGCGTCCGGGAATCTGGTGGCCGGGAACCCGAGCTGGATACTGCCCGGGGAATCTAGAGACAGGCCAAGGCGTGTTTTGACAGCAACCGGACAGCAACCAAGATTTTGTCGGTTCGTAAGTCGCTTGTGGGTATCAAGTAGCGGGAGCCGCGGCCAGCTCCCTACGGGTGCACCACTTTAGCCCGCGATCGGAAACGATTCGCGGGTTTTTTTGTGGGCGTGATCGACCGCAACAGGCCGGTCTTGGCCGCAAAAATGCGCAAGAGGCGCAAAAATCAGACCCATTCAAGGAGTAGCGCCGGTCTCCGACCGGCCCCAGGGAAACGAACCGCCCTCGGCACTTCCTCCACTTAAGAGTTCGGCGTTGAAAGTTAAGCGTTGAGCGATCGCCCACGCCAGCCGTCCCAGACCTTGGACAGGATGGACCGGACTCGAGCCGAGGATTTACAGGATGTCCGGAGCGCCGTGGGGAGGGAGCCGACCGTGGCTCGCCTTCTGTGAACTGCCTGAGGATTGATCCGAAAGCCGTCCCGATTTGCCAAGGCCATTGCACAGAAGGGCAATCCAAGCCCGGGCAAGGGTGGCTCACGCGGAGCCGCGGAGCTCGCGGAGGAGTTCTCCGCCCTTCGCGGCTTCGCGCCTTCGCGTGAACCGAATTGCTATGGCTCGTCTGATTTTGTGCCTTCTGCGTTTTTTTGCGGCTATCCCGGGTTCGTCGATTGGGGGCTCGATCGATCATGCGTGAATATGCCATCGAGACATTTGAACAGGAAGATCGGGGAGTTCGGGAAGCCGGTGGATTGGGACTCTCTCCCCGATCTTCCCGGCCTTCCTGTTTAGTGCCGGCTTGGTTCCATTTGGTTGCGGCTCCGCCGCCCCATGCTCGCCGCTTGACGATTCCCGAACCCGACCATGCGCTGGGAGGACGGATCAAAAACATGACCTTACCTGAAAACACAAGTTGGTCGAAAATGCTGGTCGCGTTGCAACTGACGGCGATTGGCCTCGCGGCCCAGGGCGCCGCATCGCCCCATCCCGCCGGCGACGCGCCTCCGGTGGCGCGGGCGCGGTTTCTCTCCGAACCTCCCGTGATGGACGGCGTCGTGCTGACGGATCCGGTCTGGCGGGGGTTGGCGCCCATCAGCGGTTTCTGGCAGACGCGGCCCGACGAGGGCGAGCCCGCGACCCAGAAAACCGATGTGTACCTCGGCTACACGAAGGACGCGATTTACATCGGGGCGGTGCTGCACGACGACAATCCCAAGGCCATCTTCGCGGCCAGCGGCCGGCGCGATGCCGACTTGGAGGCCTCGGATTCTTTTCAGGTGATCTTCGACAGCTTTCGGGATCGGCAGAACGGTTTTGTCTTCGGCACGAATCCCGCGGCCGTCGAGTACGACGGCCAGGTGACGAAGGAGGGCAACAGCGGCCAGAACTCGTCCGACGGCGGCAGCTTCAACCTCAACTGGGACACTTCCTGGTCGGTGAAAACGTCCACGGCGGATCACGGGTGGAACGTGGAGATGATGATCCCCTTCAAGTCGCTGCGCTACGGGCCCGGGGAAACCCAGACCTGGGGCGTGAATTTCCAGCGCAACATCCGGCGCAACAATGAAGTCGCCTACTGGGCGCCGCTGGAGCGGCAGCACAATCTTTACCGGGTGTCGCAGGCGGGGCGCCTCGAGGAACTCAAGGTCCCGCCGCAGCGCAACCTGAAGTTCACGCCCTATGTGCTCGGCAAGGCGTCGCGGGGCGGCGCCCTCGCGGGCACCGACACGGAAGGCAAGGCAGGGTTCGATCTGAAATATTCCCTGACCCCGAGTCTGACGCTCGATGCGACCTACCAGACGGATTTCGCGCAGGTGGAGGCGGACCAATTGCAGCTCAATCTGGATCGTTTCAGCCTGTTCATCCCGGAGCGCCGGCCATTCTTCTTGGAAAATGCCGACCGCTTCTCCGTGGGCGTGGAGGAGGAAGTGGAGCTGTTTTTCAGCCGGCGGATCGGCATTGGCTCCGATGGACGGCAGATCCCGATCGAGGGCGGGGTGCGGCTCTCCGGCGTGGCCGGCCGGACCAATCTCGGCCTGCTCCAGATGCGCTCCGAAGGGTTGGCCGGCGTGGCGCCCCGCAACGATTACACTGTGGTGCGCGTTGACCAGGAACTGCCCAGTCGGTCGTCGCTGGGCGTGCTGCTGGTCAACCGCAACGGCGATGGCAGCCACCTCCTCCCCAACGCCGACGATCACAATCGGACCTATGCGGTCGATGGCCGGTGGGGCATCGGTTCCAGCCTGCGCTTCATGGGCTTCCTGGCCCGCACTGAGACGCCGGGACTCTCCGGCCGGGATCGGGCGTTTCGGCTGGCGGGCGCCTACAGCACCGAGCGGTGGACCGCCAACTCGTCCTACACGGAAGTCGGGGGCGAATTCAATCCCGAGGCGGGCTTCCTGGCCCGCACCGATTACCGGAAATTCGACGGTTATATCATGCGCCGGATCCGGCCGGAGAACTTATGGGGCCTGCACGAGTTGCGGCCGCACATTTCCTATCGCGGCTACTGGGACTTCGATGGATTCCAGAAAACCGGGTACCTCCACGTGGACAATCACTGGGAATGGCAGAACGGGCACGAAGTGCATACCGGCGTCAATTTTACCCGCGAGGGCGTCGCCGATCCGTTTCCGATCGTGAGCAATGTCGTCGTGCCGCGCGGCACGTACGACCACGCGGAAGCCCAGTTGGTTGCTCAATCCAATGCGGCGGCGCCGCTGAGCGCCGAGATTCGGGTCAACGCGGGAGGGTATTTTGGCGGCGACCGGCTGTCGTTCCGGCCAGCGGTGCGTTATCGGCGGGGCGACAAGTTCAGCAGTGAATTGTCGCTGAGCCACAACCGTCTGGACCTGCCCGTGCCCAACGGCAGCTTCACCGTGAATCTCGCCCGCGTGCGGCTTGCCTATTCGTTCTCGCCGCGCATTTCGATCCAGGGGCTGCTGCAATACGATGATCAGCGCGACCTGCTGGCGACGAATCTTCGTTTCGCCTGGCAGCAGTCCGCCAACACGGGATTCTACCTGGTCTACAGCGAGGTCGACGATCGCCGGGTGGGAGTAATCGGGGAGCCCCGCCGCGAGTTCATCGTGAAGTACAGCCGGCTCTTCGACGTGCTGCGGTAGGGAAAAACTTCGGGCCGACGAAGCTGAGGGATGGTCCGTCCTTCGCGCCTTCGCGTGAGCCGAGTCCATGTTCGGCACCCACTTGAGCGTTAAAAGTTCGGCGTTAAGCGTTGAGCGTTCGCCCTCCTCGGCGCAGGCGACCCTCCCAATCTTTGCTCACGCGAAGACGCGAAGGCCGCGAAGCCGGACAAGGAGAAACTTCTCGTTCGTAGTCCCGCCTTCAGGCGGCTCGACCTTGGTCCGACCTTGGCTCGCCTTCTGTTAACCCGCCTGGAAATTGAAAAGAAAGTCGTCTCGGGCTGCCCGGACCTTGGCACAGAATGCCAATCCAAGCCCCGGCCAAGCATCGGAGAGCTCAATCCCCGGAGGCATCGGCCGCAAAAATGCGCAGAAGGCGCAAAAACAGACCATCCAGTAGCGTGGGGACGCTGGTGCAGCAGTTTCGCCGGAGCGGCGCCCTCGACCGGCCGGCGATCAACGCGACTTTATCCAAATTCCTAGCATGACCCCTTGGGCCGGCTCTTGGGCCGGCTTGTCATCTTCGGGCCGGCTCCGCGATCCGTTGGATCGGCAGCGGGGCAGCGATGTTTCAGTCGGCGGCGAAATTCCGTTCCCTTTCTGAGAAAAGTTTTGCCTTCTAATCCGGTCACGGTCCCAGAAAAATTGTTCAGCTATCATTACCCCCATGAAATTCATGTCCGGCATCTCGTTTCGTTCGCTGTTCCTGGTCGGGACGGCGTTCTGCATGGCCGTTGCGCCACTCCAAGCTCAAGTCCGCAAGCTGCAAACTCGCGACGTGACCCGACTCAGCGAGCTTCAGGTCACCGAGTATCTGAAGCACAATGACACGATCTATATTCCGATCGGTTCGGTCGAGACGGGCGGTTACCGTCCGAGCAACGTGGATTGGGTTCACGCCGTGGGGTATTGCCGGGCGGCCGCGGAGGAAACGGACTCCCTCTTCATGCCCGGAGTGATGTGGTCGTATCCCGGTACGACGATGAACGCTGCGTCGACCATCAACATCACGCCCACGCAGGGGATCGAATTCCTGCGGGCGACCTGCCTCTCGCTGCTCCGCCAGGGCTTTCGGCGGCAGATCCTCGTCTCGGTCGGTCATGGTCCCGCGATGCTGACCGCGGGCCTAGTGGCGCGGGAATTTTTCGACGAATACCGCGTGCCGATCATCTTCATTGATATGTCGCCCACGGTGGCGCGGCTTAATGTTCCCGCGGCGGCACGGAGCCGGGTGGATTATGGCCTCTTTGCGCTGGCGGAGCGTTTGATCGATCAGCCGCTGAAGGGTGACTACGGTCCCCCGACCGACACGTCGCCGATCCCGGAGAACGCCGGCCTGCAAGCGCTGGGGCGACTGGGTTATGCGGGCAGCGATCGCGTGGGTTCCTGGGTGGCCGACCCCCGCGCCCATGGGGGCGGGGGCAATACCAAGGGCGGTGGTCGCGGTAAAGCGGGTGGCAGTAGCAAGGGTGGTGGCGATCCTGTCGCTTTCGATGCCGCCTGGCCAGCCACCGCCGAGGAGCGCGAAGCGTGGGCCAAGGAAGGAATCGCTCAGGTTCGCGCCATTGTTAAATTAGCCAAGTTTGACGAGGTCATGGTCGCCCTCAGGCAGCATGACGAGTTCACCAACAAGGTCATCGGACCAAAGTACGAAAATATCCTGCCGCCCAAGGGCAGATAAGCCCCAAGCGGCAAGAGGGACATAGACGAGGTCTGCGCTATGTCCTTCTGCCA
>CAINHV010000076.1 GCA_903848965.1 uncultured Opitutia bacterium
CCGGCGCCGCCGCACTCGCCTTCGCCGCCCACAGCCGGGGTCAGACGCCTCCGACCCGTAAACTCGGCGTCGCGCTCTGCGGACTCGGCAACTATGCGCGCGGCCAGCTCGGGCCCGCACTCAAACTGACGCAGCATTGCCGCCTCACCGGCGTCATCACGGGCTCGAAGGAAAAAGGCGCCGAGTGGGCGAAGGAGCACGGCTTCGCGGAAAAAAACATCTATCACTACGACACGATGTCGCAGCTCGCTGACAACCCCGAGATCGACATCGTCTACGTCGTCACCCCGAACGCGCTGCACGCGCCCCACACCATCGCTGCCGCAAAAGCCGGCAAGCACGTCATCTGCGAGAAGCCGATGGCGATGAACACGGCCGAGTGCGACGCGATGATCGCCGCCTGCCAGGCCGCCAAGGTCCGGTTGTCGATCGGCTACCGCCTTCACTTCGAACCGCACACCCAGGAGCTGAAACGCCTCGCGCGGGATAAGGATTTCGGGGCTTTCATGAAAATGTCGGGGGGCAATGGCTTTCGCATGGGTCGCAAGGTCTGGCGCGCGGATTACAAGCTGTCCGGTGGCGGGCCCCTGATGGACATGGGCATCTATTCAATCCAGGCCGCGTGCATGGCAGCCGGCGACGCGACGTGCGTGGCCGTCTCCGCCAAGGAACACCCGAAGACCCGGCCCGAAATTTTCGCCGACGTCGAGGAAGGCCTCGATTACACGCTCGAGTTTTCCAACGGCGCGAAAGCGGAGCTCATGACCACCTACGCGGCCGGCATCGGCAAGTTCCGCGCCGAAGGTGACAAGGGCTGGATCGCACTCGAGCCTGCGCACGGCTACCAGGGCATCGCGGCCGTCACGAGCAAGGGTCCGCTCGCCATCACCCCGGTCGCAAGCCAGCAGGCGCTCCAGATGGATGACTTCGCCCGCTGCGTGCGCGAGCAACGCGACTCGATCGTCGGCGCCGCCATGGGCCGCCGCGACATGCGCATCGTGGACGCGATCTACGAGTCCGCCAAAACCGGCCGGCGCACCCTCGTGAAAGCGTGACGTGAAGCTGACTCGGGCTCTTTAGCATCGCGGGCGTGCACGAGGCACGCCCCCGACAAAAGGCGTGCGGTGCGAAACCCGGTGTAAGGGCGTGGCTCGTCCACGCCCGGCCGGCCCTCAGCGCGAAATGTCTTGCTGGGTGAGGATGCGGAATCCCCGGGTCGAGAGCGCCTGCGCGGCGACCTCGTCATCCTCGGCATTGATCGCGATCGCGCACTTGCCGTCGGGCCGCTTGATGAAGCTGTAGATGTAGTGGATGTTGATCTCGGCCTCGAACAGCGCGGCGAGAATGCCCTTCAGGTGGGACTCGTCTGGGATTTCCACCGCCAGCACGGTGCATTCCACGTAGGGAAAGTCATTGTTCACGAGGAGCTCGCGGGCCTTGTCCGGATCGTCGACCACGAAGCGCACGATCGCGCTGTCGGTGGTGTCGAGCACGGTGATGCCCATCACGTGGACGTCGTGGTGCTTGAGGATCGACGTGAGATCGTAGAGCCGCCCCAGCCGGTTCTCGGCAAACACCGAGAACTGTTTCACCGGGGCATTGGGCCTCGTCCTCGTCTGCGCAGCCATAAGGCGATCACCAATGAAGGGAAAAGAGACCGGGTCAATTGCTTGCTCGGCGCTGGCCGCGTCGCGTTCAATATCCGGCGTGCCCCTCGATCCCCATGCCCTGAACCAGCGTCGCGCGGACCAGAGCGCGCTGCTGGTGCTGCAAGGAATCGCGATCAATGCGTTCCTGGCCCTGGTGAAATTCGCCGGGGGCATCTTGGGCCATACCTACGCGCTGATCGCGGACGGCGCGGAATCGACCCTCGACATTTTTTCGTCGCTCCTCGTCTGGGCCGGCTTTCGCGTCGCGGCACGGCCGCCGGACGCCGACCACCCGTATGGCCATGGCAAGGCCGAGCCGCTGACCGGGCTCGCGGTGGCGGTCTTTGTCTTCGTCATGGCCGGTTGGATCGCCGTGCATGCCGTCCGGGAAATCATTACGCCGCATCGCGGCCCAGATTGGTGGACTCTCCCCCTGCTCGCGGGAGTAGTGATCACCAAGATGTGGTTTTCCCGTCGGATGGCCCGGCAGGGCGAGGAGGCGGGCAGCACGACGCTCGGCATTGAGGCGATGCATCATTGGTCCGATGCCGTCACCTCCGCCGCCGCGTTCGTCGGGATCGCGGTGGCCTTGATCGGTGGTCCCGGCTGGGAGGCCGCGGACGATTGGGCCGCGTTGTTCGCCTGTGTGGTAATCGCCTTCAACGGATTCAACATGGCCACGCGAGCGCTCGGCGACGTGATGGACACGGCGGTGCCGGAAAGTTTCGAACGAGAAGTGCGGGCTCTGGCGCTCGCGGTCCCGGGTGTGCTCGCCCTGGACAAGGTGCGGATGCGCAAGAGCGGATTGAGTCACCTGGTGGACATCCAGATCCGCGTGGAAGGCGAGCTCTCAGTGCGGGCGGGCCATGACATCGCGCACGCCGTGAAGGACGCGCTCGTCGCCTCCGTGCCTCACCGAATCAGCGATGTCACGGTGCACGTCGAACCGACGAAGTAACCGGCGGATCGTGGGTTCGGATTGCGCGTAGCCACGAGCGCCCGCGAGTGGACGCGGGCGGACAGAGATGGGGGAGGAGCCTGAAGCCGGGAAACCCTGAACTTGGGGAGGTGGACCGTGGATGGCACGGAGCTCGCGGATAAAGGCCTCGAGCCACATGATCGAAGCGATCGACGGCGCGAGGCGCCTTGTCGCTTCGATCGGGACCGGCGGATCGGGC
>CAINHV010000077.1 GCA_903848965.1 uncultured Opitutia bacterium
CCGGCCGCCGGCTGCGGCTTCCGAGCGGCGCGCATCTTCGCGACATCCTTCACCCAGCCGTCCCACTCCGGCTTGTCGGGCGTCGCCCAGACCACCTTCGCCGGCTCCGCGGCGTGCAGACCTGCGAACAGGAACCAAGCAATCAACAGACGAAGCGACATGGGCAAGGGCACCGTAAGGGGTCAGACCGCTTCTGACAAGTATCGCTCAGAAGCGGTCTGACCCCATACTGAGTTCCCCCATCAGCCGTCTTAAGTTATACCCCGGCGGCGCCTTTCTTTACTGGTGTTATTATCCATGCTGCCTTGCCCGCCGCCATGTGATGTCATGCGCGGTTCATGCCTGGCAGCTTTCGGACTTAGTCCGGACGCATCGCCAGATATTCTTTTATAAGGCTAGCCCAAGCCCGGATCGGCGTTCGGTGATCACCTCAGACCTTGACCTTCCCGGGGCCCGCTTTCTCCTAGAAGTCATGTTGCGTCTGCTCTGCTCCCTGGCCCTCACCGCCTTGCTCGTCGGTTGCCAGAACCCTTGGAAAGAGTTCTACCAAGGCTGGCCGTTGCCGGCGGATGCGCCCGACAACGGTCTGCCCGACTGTCGGCAGGTCTCGGACTTCGATACGACCGTCAAGGACCTGATGAGGGATAACTATGTCCCCTTCGGGCAATCCCACTTCAACGCCGGCAATAACGTGAGCTTCGGGGAGATGCAGCAGTTCGGGGCCAGCATCAAGGCCGACGTGATTTTATATGGTGTCGGCAACCGGACGTCCACGCAGTCGGTGATGGCTTTACCGCAATATAACCCAGGCACCCAGCAGACCACCTACCTGAGCGGGTACGGCTCCAATGGAAGCAGTTTCTATGGAACTGCGAACACCTACAGCCCCGGCACCTACTCCACCACGATCGTACCCGTGACCGTCGTCCGACAGGATTACCTGGCGGTTTATCTCAAGAAAAGCTGGTTCAAGCCCGTGCTTGGCGTGCAACGGATACCGGTCACGGCCGAACAAGCCAGGATTGTCGGGACCAATAACGCCCTCCTGATAACGATCGTGGTGCGGCGGACACCGGCATTCTACGCTGACCTCTATGAAGGCGATGTCATCCTAGAATTCAACGGACAAAGGGTGCCGCTTGATGACGAGGAATTCAACGCCCTGCTGGAGAAGCATCGTGGTCAGGAAATCGAACTGCTCATCTATCGGGCGGGCAACAAGCTCACCAAGAAGATCCGGCTTGCCTCTGGGGTCTGACCCGGACGCCGTTGGACACGACGGCTTGTGACGGAATAAAAGGCGCCGATGGCTAGCCGCACTTCCCCCTAGCCATGGACGCCCCCTTGGGCAGACTGCCTGCACAGATGAAAGCCCTTCTTAGTTTCTTTGTCTTCATGCTGATCACGACCGTCGCAGGCTTAGCCGCCGCGGCCGTCAGCCTTGCGACCCCGCCATGGATGACACCGACCTCTCCGCCCTCCGCACCCGACTTGCCGCCTTGGAAAAGGAAGTGAAGGCGCTCCGCCAGGAACTAGCCGCGCTCCGTAAGCAATCGTTGGCGCAACCAGGGCCGACACCCGGGCTCCTCACGGGCGACCCCGAGCCCTACGGACTCTCTGTCCCGGCCGGGCAGCCCGACCTGCCGGTCGCCAGCCAGCCGCCGAAGCCAGCGGCCGCACCTGTTGCTAAAGCCAAAAAAGCCGAGCCCAAGCCGGAAGCCCCTGAGGTCACGCTAGCGGAGGCCAAACGTATCATCGTGGATGGCTACATCCTCGACCATCCGGGCAACGCCGATCGCCTGCTCAAGACCTTGGTCTTCCGCCTACTCGATGGCAGCGTTAAAGGCTTCAAATCTAAAGATCTTCACGCCGCCCGCATTGTAGTCCGCAGCATGCTCGAGCATTCCGGCATCAGGTCGACTGGGCCGGGATTCAACGACATGCGTCTACGTAGCCTCATGCGCAAGTTCGTGCCTTTCGAACCTATCACCTCGATTCGTCGCCTCCCGCGCTAAGTTCATATGTCCGAAACCACCCGCCGGCCCGGCGATATCCTGGGCGAGATGATCTGCGTCGCGCAGGTCGATGAGTTTGAGGCCATCCTCGGCATCATGCCCGAACACGAGTCTGCCGTGCTGACTTTACAGAAGTGGGTCAACGACATCCAAGCCTGCGAGCTCCAGGAGACCTTCGGCACCGAGGAAGGCTTCTGGGAAGTCATGGAGCGACTCGGCTATCACGCGGACAAGGAGGATTACGACGACATCGACAACATGGACGTCGAGCTTTGGACGGATACCGCTCGGCAAGCCGAACGCATCGCCGGACTGAACGCCTTCCTCGCCGAGCTCCACGCCAAGGCCATCGAACTGACCGCCCCCGAACACCGCGCCCACGCTGCGACGCTCAAGGCCCCCTTCCCCTTCCTCGAGTTCGTCAGCCAACACCGCTTGGGCTAATCACTCACAGACCATGGAAACGCCTCGCCCTCCTCCCGCCTTCATGTGTGTGCATTGCCAGACGCACTTCAGTTACCTGGACGGACCGGAGCTCCCCGCCGGCCTGGTCGCCACCGCGACCGGGACATGCACACGCTGCTACGATCTCGCGACTAACGACGCCCTGCCCCCACCTCCGGGCCAGCATTACCTATGCTATCCCATCGCGGCCGGGACCATGTTTCTCTTCCCGGCCTGGCTCTGTCCGATTGGAGATTACCGCTACGGGCCCAATCACTGGCTGATGGATACTAACGCGTGTCTCGCCTATTTTACGCTCCTGTTCCCAGTCGCCATCCTCTGGCTAAGCGCCCAGAAGGTCGGACGCTGGGGCATCGGACTCATCTTTCTCCTCATCATCGCTTACCCTTTCTTCGCCAATCATCAGCTGGGGCCGACGGCCTTGCTGATGGATCCGCGATTCCGGACCAGTACGCCCAGCGGAGGTGCGATCTGCCTTTGGATTGGAGCAGGAGCTCTTTGGTTCGGCCTCAGCGCTATGTTCCAATATCCTGAGCGATTCGAACCGAGGAAGGTGACCTATCGCCGGACAGCCAAAGGCTTCACACTCTCCCTCGTCGTCGCAGCAGCTCTCCTTTATGCGGGCGGCCTCATCGCCGGCTTCGTGAGTGACGGCGAATTCGGGCTCCGCCAGCAGATCGAAGCGGGCATCTGGCGGGCCGGCTTACTCGGCGTTCCGGTGGCCTATTTCTTCTGGTCCATCGGCGCATCCCTCCGAGACGCCTCCCGCGAGTTCGTCGAACAGGACGAGGCTCGCAGGCAGAGCAACCGGCCACCTGAAGCCTAAGCCGAGACCTGAATCATTATGACGAGCCATTCCGCCTCGCCCACCGACGGGCCGACCCAAGCGCAGCTTGATCAGCTCTCCGCGAAGTTGGAGGAGAAATACAATTCTTCCAAGGCCTGGATCTGTGAATTGCGGCTACGCGAGTGGGATGAGAAGTATGCGCCGCACGTAGCCTTCCGGAGTTTCAAAAATGTTTGGGGCGGATGGGGTAAACTTGAGGGCGGCTTCCTGCTGTTCGTCCTCGCCCTCCTTCCGCTCGTGCTGGCGATCATGCTCATCGCTCCGGTGTACTTCGGCATCGCAGGATGCTGGAATTACCGAAAGAGGTTAAAGCTAATTCGCTCCAGTCCGCCGCGGCCCGATGAGGCCGACCTGGCTGACAATATCCGCATTCCCTTGCCCGTCGAAAGCATCCACACCTATCGAGACGTCGCGCGGGTGGTGTGCGTAAACCTGGCCCCACACGCCACTTATTTCTCCTTCATGAATGCGGAAGGGGTCTCCATCGGTTCGAAGTTCGGAGGGGGCGGCAAGTTCTCGTACGTCGAATATGAGGTACTGGAGGCCTGCCTGCGCAACTTCCGAGCCCTGGTGGACGCAGATACGCTCGAGGCCTACAGATCCCACCATCGTCAGGCCTGGGAAGATGAAATAAACGCACGCAAAAAGTATGGCCCTGGGCACGTCACCGAAGGCGACGCAGATATCAATGAGCGCTTCAAGGAGCCTAAACCTTGCAGCCGCTGCGGCGAAACGCTCTTCACCGTTGAAGATGGATGGATGCGTTGTTCATTGTGTTTTTTATCAACGGGCCAGGCGCCGCACGACATCTCCCCGCAAGCCCAGACCTACGATGTGGCGGCCCGGCCACGTCACCAGTGGAGACCGACTCCTACTCGTTGCCTTTATTGTGGCGGCTTCCTTACGCCCCTGACCAACTCGCTGCATGGCCTTAGCCTCAGTGAGCGATGCTACTGCTCCACCAAAGGTTCGGCAAGGTGACGAAGTGAGCCAGGAAGACCGTGCCGGGAAGGCTTCGAAGCCGTTCACCATGCCAGCAGCCCCCTCGTCGACTACGCCACGTAGTCGATGACAAACGCTTTCTCCAACACATCCGGTAGCAGCGCGATAAGCGCCTGATGCGCGGGTTCGTGGAGATACTGCTTCTCGTGGGGGATATGGGGTCAGGCCTTACCCTAACGTAGGCGTAACTAGATTCGCGCATTTCAGGCGTTTTTAGTTACACCCTAAACCAAGGAGCGGCCCGATCCCGTGTTCGGCCTAGTTGTCGTTATTGACCTGGCACTGGCACCGCGGACAGCAGGTACGGTAACCGGAGAAGAACATGAAGTAGATGACGCCCGGCAGAATCCAGCAAAGCAGTAAGAGGATACCGATGATGGTACTTCCTCGCGCGATCTTCTTGCCTGGGCCGACATAGCCGCAGTTAGCATTAGGGCAGACAATATCGCCAGGGCCTGGCTGACGTCGAACGGGCGCCGGCAGTGGGACGGGTATAGCCAGGCTGGGAGGGCTCACCGGCATCGGCGAAATCGGTGTGCCTACGGCCGGAGCCGGTGCCAAAACCATCTTCAGTAGGAGCTCCGAAACCGGCGCTGACGCTTTCATCCCCGGCGCAAGGTAACTATCGTCAGGCAGGATGACCTTGGCGCGCAGCAGCGCAGCGATATCCGCTTCGGGGTATTCCCCGATCATCGACCCGTTGCGGATCACGCGGATCTGGCCTGCGGGAATCTCCGGGACCGCCGGCGCGGGCTTTAGGGTCGGCACAGGAGTGGCCGCTGGAGCCGTCGACTGCAAGTCCTCCTGGGCCTCCAGGCGGATCATGGCGATATGGTCACTGATCTTGTCCCAACCTTTGCGGTCTTTCCACCAGACCAGCATCTGGGCCGTGGAGGCGGACTGCTCGAACATCGCTACCACCTGGGCAGCCGTGCGTGGACCTTCGGCCGGCGTGCCAGTTTTCGGGATGACGTGATAAAGCCTCATGGGGTCTGGGAACCCTACGGAGGGGTCTCCTACTATCAATACTGTAAAGTCCCGCTAAGGTCGTCAGGGCAGACCACGACTAAATCTCCCTGATGCCAAACCCGCATTTAATCCACGTATTAAGTGTCAGCACCTGTCGGGTAACGGCCTGACCCCGTATTACGCCATGTCAGTCCTTACGCGGGCGGGTGACGTAGAGACCGAGGACGCCGAGGCCGATGGCGATTAGGCCGGCGCCGGAAAGGTCTTCGCCGTTCTTGTTCAGGCCCAGCACGAAAATGACCCCCGTGATAATCCATCCATAACAAAGAAAGCGGGCGCACCCGGTAGGGATTGGAATCATAAGCGGGACGGTAATTTAACTTAGCCAACCCAGGATGGCGGGCAATATGGTTCTATAAGAATATTTACTTCAACGGCCGTCCGCCTACCTTCAACCCATGGATCCGCGCACCGGTAGTTTTGGCGAAAGCAAGCAGCCCCGACGGCCGGTCGGCGAGAAGCCTGTTGCCAATGCCGGCAAACTGAAGTCGGTCACCTTATCCGTCGAGTGGGGTTATGACATCCACAGCGTCACCATCGGTCCGCGCAACTGGAAGAAGATCCAGGAGGGCAAGGAATGGGGGACCAGCGGCAAGACCTATTACTACGAAGGCGAGCGCTTCAGCTGCTACTGGGATTTCAACTGCCGCGGCGAGCCTGGCTCGCTAATCGTCAGCTATGGCAATGACGGGGGCGAAGGCTACTGCGGCAAGTGGGCGAGCGTCCACATCACCGAGAAGTACGCTTAACCAACGGGGTCAGGCCACATTAATGGGGTCTGACCCCGTTGCCAGTTCGCGGGCACGGGCGGAGATGCGGGCAAAGAGACGGTCTCCGCAGGCGCGGTTGACCAAAGTCGTATTGTAGAGGTTACCTTGATAAATTGCATTGAGGGTGACGACCAGCTGGCTGGCCGTGAAACGTTCGACGTAAACACCGCTCCAGAACCCCGAGTGCAGTTCATGGAAACGGAGGCATCGCACCCAGGGTCGGTCGGGCTTGATGACCTTGAGGCGACCAAGCCGAGAGAGCAGGCTAGTGGATACCCGCTCGAGTTCTTGTCGGTCTAATCTTTCGCGTTCTAAAGCCGACTCGTCTTCTAGCTGGCCGATCTCCGTCAGCTCATCGGGGGTCACCGACACCTCAGGCCAAGCGGAGTCCCAACGGACATCATCGTCATCCCTGAAGCGCTCCGCGCCCTCACGCTGATGCGACAACGCTTCCTCCAGTCGTGGGATTGTCGACACGATGGCGGCCGTCCATGCTTCCACCGAAGCATCGGCTGGAACCTCGAGTGGCAACGTCGCGACGATGGGGTGACCATAGCCTGGGATGTAGGCTACAGGCACGTCTGGGCATAGCTCAGCCAGCTTCTGCACGAAGATCGCCAGGAAGGCCGGCGAGATCTCGTCGAAAGGACAATCCTGGGAGAGATGCAGCATCACCTTACCGTCGATTAGTTCCAATCCAACGGTGGCAAACTCCGCGTCCGAAAGCCGGAGCGCCTGAGGCCGGCCTAGCCAGCTGGGCTTTTCATCAGGATAAAGCGCCGTGAAGGCGGCAAGCGTGTTAGGCGGGAAGGATGGGGGTGTGTCGTTCATGCCGTATCATTATTGTCCTAATTATCCCGTCTATCCTTACGTCCGTCATAGGAGCCTAAAATAATCCGCCTATTGGTCTGTCTTAGCAGGCTTAGGGTCTGGACCATACTTGTTCTCTCCCACCTGGCCGGACTCGCCGGTCAGCTTGGAGTAGGCGAAAAAGTTGATGAGGTACCAGGTCGGCAGACCGAGGTCATGGAACCGTTTGGCCTTTTGGGCTAACTCAAACCAGACGGCTGCCATGACCAAGAGCGCACCCGGGATGGCCGTGATGTCATGTCGGGACCCCCAAATAAATCCACCCAGAGAGGCCACAATGATTACAATCAGAATAGACAGATTATATTCCAGGCAACGGATACGTCCTTTGAAGGAAAATGGCTTATTGAACATGTTTATTAATCCAGCAATGCAAACCACGGTTGTCAAGCCGACCGCGGCCTGCCCCCGTGTCGCGGCTATTTTTTCTTAGGTTTGCGCGGCTGATAGAGCAGATCGCAAAGGCGGTTGCCGGTCTTGGGATGGGACAAGTCCTCGTCGCAATTGATGCCTTCCGGTTCGCTGAAGTGATAGGGCCCGCTGGAGTCTTCGATGTCGCCGCCATCCCCGACGAAATACTGGAAATTGACCGGCTGCCCTTTACGACTCTCGAGGCAGTGCGTGCAGACGGCTAGGTAGGCACGATCTTCGCTCCCGTCCTGATTATGGAGCAGCTCGATGATTTCCAGTTCCCGCGGGGTGAGTTTAAGGTCTTCGAATTCGAGTTCACCTTCTTCGATTCTTTCAATCCAGCGCTCGAAGCGCTGCCACCGGGAGGGGCTGACGTATGGCTCCATCTCCCCCATGCGCTCATGGTGCAGATCGCAGGCATCCAGATCATGCCAATACGCATAAGTCGTGCGACAGGCATCTCCGTCGGCTGGACTCACCCCACAGAGTTCGGCTAGTTCCTCGGTACTGATGTCCACGTAGCGATTTTCCTTGGAAGCGATATCTTCGGCCAAGGCATCGATGACATCTTGCTCTGTCGCCAGAACTTGGAGTTCCGCCAATAACTGCTGTTCGTCGCAAAATACTTTGATTCTCTGCGCCAATTCCGCCGGTTTTCCCTCAACCCAGAGCGGGTAGTCTAAGCACTCGTCAGCCGGCATGGATGGGGGGAAATGCTGCATCGTAACATTGAAGTGCTTGATCATCAGACTACCCAAGCCCAGGCCTGGTTCGGCCAATAGGTTCCGTTCCCCGAGGAGCGGTTTCGCTACGGCCAGACTAGCCAGTTCAGTTTTTACGTGCACGAGGTTACGCATCACCACCTCGAGCGCGGGGTGCATGACCAGCCGCCCACCCTGCTCGATCGCCATGATGAAGCGGCCATCGTGCATGAGACCTTGAACGGGTACCTGATAAGGCCAGTCCTTGAGTTCGGCGGAGATATAGCCTCCGCGGACGGCGGCGGCCACGACCTGCTGACCGGTCCAATACGGCTGGCCGAGCGGGTTCTGGAAATGCGTGCTTGGATGGCGGCCCTTGGGCTCGCCTAGGTGAAGCTTGATCTTCGCCTCGGACCAACCCGCTTCGCGTAATTCCGTCTTCGTCACCAAGTGCTGAGCTAGATTGGGCCAGGGGAGCTGCAAAAGTCCGGCGAGTAAGGCGGAGGGGGCCATCACCTCATCCTGCCCGCCCCCGATCTCTCGGGCAAATGTTCTCTTTAAAGTTATTGTGCGAACTCCAATGTGGAGCTCCGCCCCATGACCACGCCGCGTTTCTTCAACTGCTATCAGGACCAGGATCCCGGGCTGTCGCCGAAGTCCACCCGGGTGGTCTTCAAGGCCATGATCTACCACGGCATGGGCCATCAGGAGAACCAATGGATCCGGATCGGGGCCGATGACACCAAGCAGTGGGACGTCCTGTGGCTAAGGACGGATTGGGACGAAGGCACCGTGCCGCTCATCTGGGTCGCGAAGGGTTCGCTCCGCGGACGCGCACTTTGGACCAGCCTCGTCCAGGCCTGGTTCGCCGCCGCCAAAACCGCCGAGGACGCCACCGAACCGCCCTTCAGCGAATTCACTCCCGCCGATAACACCCTGCTCGACGAAGAAGACATCCAAGCCATCGCCCAGCAAGTCTGGCCGGAAGAGCAGGACGAAGACTTTGAGGACTGAGTGGCCTAATCCACTCGAGGCAGGCTTGTGACGGTAATCTAATAATTCTATTGAGATTGCCGTGCCCCAGCTGTCGAACGAGATTGGTCGCATGAGCCATACCCGCCATCCGCTAATCGCCCTCGTTTGTTTGACCGTGTTCGCGGGTTGCGGTCCGAAACCCTCGGCACCTCGAGCGCCCGCAGTTCTACCTACATCCGGTCAGTCGCCGGCTGCCCCAAGCCCCGCTACCGCAGCGCCCCAGGTGGCCCAAGCTGGCCGACCGGCCCAGGAGACCGCCTTCATGCGTGAATGCCTCGCCGTCGGTCTGCGGCCGACCATCCTACTGGAGCTCGAAAGCAAGGCTCTGGCGGAGGCCCAAGGCCAGGCGAAGGCGAACGGGCCGACCAAGGCTCAACTGAAAGATCTCCGCGATAGTTTTAGCGCCGCGGCAGCCAGGCTGAACGAAATGGCGGCTTCGCCGGCGGCGGGCCGCAAGGCCCCGCTCGCGCAACTCCTGGCGGATACCCGCGCCAAGCAAGCGGCCAACTGCAGCCGCCTGCCGGATGACCTGCTCCACGGCGAAGGGGTCGGCCTCATGATGCTTGAGTTCGCCAAGATTACCGCCCAGGCCCCGAATCATCAGGAAGCTGATCGCCGGGCTGGGGAACACTTTAAGCAAAACTGGCCGAACCTCTTTAATCTCCCCGTGCAGCAGAAGGCGGCGCTGGATGAAATCCTCAAGACCGAACAGGAATTTCAGCAAGTGGTCATCGGCTTAAACAAAGACCCGGAGCTAAAGGTCATCCAGCGAGAAGCCATTACTGAAGTCGTGCGCGGCCTTGAGGCTCGCGCTAAGAAGACCGCTGCCGCCATGAACCCGGAACGACTTTACGCGACCCTCCTGGGCACGGTCTTCCCGCAGCGACCTTGGACCATCGAGCAAGGCGAATTGGTGAGCCTGACAATCACGGGACAAAAAGTTGTCGGTCATTGCATCGTCTCGAAGATTCATCTCGACGTCCGCGGACGGAGCACCGGCCAAAGCGCCTCGTTCGACCTCAATGTCGTCCATCGGACCTATGCCGACGGTCGGCCATCCGTGCTACAGGTTATCGAGCGCTAAACAGATCAAAGGGGCCAGACCGTTACCGCCGACTTGGTTGCCAAAACGGCTTAGGACTATGCTTTTAGCATCAGTCCTTGAACAATAACGGCCTTCCGACGCGTTCAGCCCGTTTGGTCGCCAAGGGTAAGACTAAATTAATCGTGACGACCCATTAAGAGTATTGAATAAATACGTCATGAACAAACAAGGCCTGTTGGCGCTTTTGTCTCTTCTGCTGTTGGCAGGATGCTCAAAGGAGCAAAGCCTCAGCGACAAAGACCGCGCTTATTACCACGACGCACTGTCATCCGGCCTCAGGCCCACCGTCGTCCTCGTGACAGAGAATGACGTAGCCGAGTCTTTCTTCGGAAGCACCCAGGCCAGCGAGCCGATGCTAAAGAGGATTCAGACCGCCTACGCCTCTAGCATCCATGCTTCTGCGAATCAAATCGGCTCCCTTGACGCCTCGGGGGTCAACCCGGAGATCGTGGCCATGGCTGGGGACATGAAAATCGCCCGCCTCAAGCAGCTTGAAGTCATCCCCAACATCCGCGAGCCTGACATGGGGGGAGCGGCAACGGAGTTCCTGGCCAAGCTCATCTTCAACCAACTGAGCGCCCGGGACAGCCAAGACAGCGGCGCCCGCATGAGGGCCCTCTTTGAATCGAGCCTGCAAGGCGCAGGACAGTATGTCGCTAACTACACCCAAAGCGTCGAAGCCAACGGAAGACTTGAGCAGGCCATATTCCAAAGGCCGACCGCCTGCATGGAAAAGCTCGGGGGTAAAAATTCCGCCGACCTCCCGACCCAGTCCAAGATATTCGGGGAAATCCTGCAGGAACAAGAAGCCCGGTGCACCCGCGTCAGAAAAAGCCTGGACGTCCAAGCCCTATACCGAAGCCTCATCGGCCAATCGCCCAGTGCTGGCTACACTTTCGAGGCCGGCGAGATGACGTCGCTCAAAGTTCACTCCCAAGAAACTAAAGGACATTGCTTCATCTCAGACATCGAGATCGACTTGGTGGGAGCACGCTCAAAGAGGCCTTACCACTTCCGAATCAAGACCGCGCACTCGGTCAGCATCGACGGCTCATTCGAATTGATCTTCATCAAGTGAGCTGAAGCCTGGAAAGAGAACTGCGGCTCGAACTAAGGGGTCAGCCAGAGGGCCTTAGCTTAAAACGTCCGGGCCGTACTTACAGTTGGCCTGGCCACCGACGTCGAATTGCTTCCGGACAGACTTACCTAGGTAGTGCTTCCGGATTTCATCTGCAGCGACCACGCCTTCGAATTCGGTGCAACGGACCCCGGGTCGTGGCATGAAGTGGGCCGGCAGCAAATCTTTCCCGATACGCGTAGGATAGTGTGCCGGATTCGCCGGTTGCCAGCTTGCTACTTGGTAAACCTCCAAGACGAGACCTTCCCATAGGGCCAAGACATAATTGTGTTTACTGGCGGTCTCTGGACTTAGATTCCAGACCCCGCGGGCCGCTTCATAGAGAGCGTCGGCTGACATTCCCTTTTTGAAGGTATTAGCCAGTTTCACGAAAACCACGCGGTGAAGAATCTCCGCCTCTTCTGGTGCATAGCGAGCAGCCAGCTCGGCGAGGGTTGCTCGTCCGAAGTCGGTCGCCCCATGTCCCTTTACCTTATTCGTCAGGTTCTCGATGCCGTAGACGTCAATGACCGCGCTCTCGACTAGGAACGCTTCCTCCTTGGTGGCCATGCTGTGGCGGACAATTTCCACCTTTACCTCCAAGCCCGCCGCCTTGATTTCGGCAAACCTTGCCGCCTTGCGCGCTCCCTCTTCGGCGTAGTCATGCTCAAAACATCTACCCCCGACCCCCTTGCCCACGTAGAACACCGCCCCGTTGCGCGGGTCGATCAGGAGATAGACATAGTGACCAAGAGCGTCCGACAATGTACTGTCGACGGACTTGGGCTGAGGAAAGATGTCGCTCATGGCTGTGAGAAGGGTTCACCGACTCCAGGCCTGAACCAGCTGTTCGGAGTCGGCGATATAGCCGGCGTACCGTTTTTCTTCCCATGCTCTCATTTCCTTGAACTGACGCTTCAGCTTCTGCTCGAGTCGCTTAAGATAATGACCTTTAGCCCATTTCTTCCCAAGCGGGGTGAGCCGGTAGTAGCGACACTTCCGCTGGGCTCGCTTGAAAACAGCTGACTGGTAGTAGCCGAGTTCCAGCAGCTCAGCCTCAACCTCGCCGACATGCTTGATGCTATACCAGCCTAGACGCTGCAGCTCCGCGCGCGTAGCTGATAGTTTCAGGGCTTCAGATAGGCGGAAGGCCGCGATGGCCGATGTGAATTTATGCTTCTCCAGATAGGCACGTCCTTTTTTCGTCCGTCGGTAATACGTCTCCTTAGCCCACTCGGGCTTCCTGGCTTCGACCCAACCCACCTTCTTGGCATGACTGAGATCGTTTAAGAATGACACCCCGGGCTTACCTCGGGCGCCGTGTGCGGCCTGACGGAGGTGCTTCGTGGATCGCCACCCTGCCTGATTAAAGCCAATGGCCTTCTTCTGCTGATCAGTGATGGGCATTAACGTTTCAAATTGCGGCGGGGCGAACCCATGGGAAGGGCAGCCCGGCGATCGGCCAACACCAGGGGCTTGATTAAGGTTTCGTGAAGATGGTCAGCATACGCCCCCCGCAGAGCGACGAGTAGCGCATCGTCCGTGGGGAGCCCGTCAAAAGCCGCGGCCAACTGCATGACCCGAGGAAACTGGTTCTTTTGTCGAGCTAAGCCAGCCGGCGTAAATCGATAATAGAGTCCCTTCTTCCACTCGACCATCCGCTTGCGGATCTCGATGACACCCTCAATTTCTAATTCGTAGATCGCGTGGTTGTACGTCTTGATCGGGTACCAGCCCGACCGGGCGAGGCTATCACGTCTTTGCTTGGACATGCGATATCGTGTCCAGGCGTGGAATGGCCGACAACCAGAAATCCTACGTCCCTAGGCCATACTCTCCTAGAAACGTATTTACAGTCCCGAGGGCGTGGGAAGGATGATTGTCCACCCCATGCCGACCCTGAGTCAGTTGCTTGCCGGCGAAACGCCCGACTCGACGAAGTCGTTCGGTGATTACTTCGAGTTTATCCAGAAGTCCCTAGAGATCATCCAAGCGGTGCGCGTCGATCCAGTGTGCGGCTGGAAGCAGATTGACGACGATGAGTACGAGCTGGTGCCGCCGAAGGACGTCAGCAACCCCCAAGCCTGGCAGGAGAAGATTCGGAAGGCGCTGCGCATGGCGGGCACCAGTATCCGGGTCTACCACGTCAAGGAGGAAGACATCGATTTCGGCGGTCGCTCCCCTTGGCTCAATTTCAAGATTAAGGAAGACCAAGAGTGTGAAGTCGGCGCATGTGATGCCGAAGAACTCACCCTCCAGCTCGACCCGCCACCAGCGGAAGGCGAACGCCTCTTTCTTGAGTTGGATGACCGCACGTTCAAAGCCCAGAAGAGCGCTCTCCAGACGTTGCAGAAGACGCCAAAGCCGGGGCATCACGCCCTCCTCCGCCTGTTCTCGAACGAAGGCTGCCAGGGTGATCGCTGGCCTGACTTTAACGTTAGTAGCTACCCAAACCCCAAGTGGAAGATCATCAAGGCCACTTACCCCGGCGCCGATGCCCAGATCGATTTCATTAAGGCGGCGATGCGGACGCCCGACTTCGACCTATTGAAAGGGCCGCCCGGGTCAGGCAAGACGACGGCCATCTCCGAACTCGTCTTGCAGATGGCGGCTCAACGACCCGGCGCC
>CAINHV010000078.1 GCA_903848965.1 uncultured Opitutia bacterium
CAACATGGGGCCGATCCCGCACCACATGCACCAGACGGCCGCGCAGGCGAAACTGGTCGGCCAGGAAGGGAAGCCCGAGTCGTATTACTTCCCGCCGCAGCACAACAACGTCGGCAACAATTTCCCCTACACCTTCATGGGCCTCGAGCCCGGCACGACGAAGGCGCAGGTCCGCCGCTGCCTCGAGAACTGGAACCGCGGCGACAATGGCATCCTCGATCTCTCCCGCGCCTACCGGCTCAAGCCCGGCACCGGCTGGCTGATCCCGCCGGCCGTGCTGCACGCGCCGGGTTCGCTCTGCACCTACGAGCCGCAATGGGGCTCGGACGTGTTCGGCATGTACCAGTCGCTCGTCGAGGGCCGCGAGGTGCCGTGGTCACTCCTCGTGAAGGACATGCCCAAGGCGAAGCACCGCGATCTCGACTTCATCGTCGACCAGCTCGACTGGGACGAAAACCTGGATCCGAACTTCAAGGACAACCATTACCTCGAGCCCGTGCCGGTTGCGGACACGCGGTCCGAGGGCTACGTCGATCGCTGGATCGTCTATGGAAAAATCAAGGGCGAGCAGCTCTTCACCGCCAAGGAACTGACGATCGAGCCCGGCGTGAAATGCACCATCACGGACACCGGCGCGTACGGTCTGATCACGGTCCAGGGCAAGGGCCGGATGAACCACCTGACGCTCGACTGCCCGAAACTGATCCGCTTCCACGAGCAGACGGAAGACGAAGTCTTCTGCACCGAGGCGGCGGCCAAGGCCGGCGTGACCTTCGAGAACACGAGCACGGTCGAGCCGCTCGTGATGCTCCGCTACTTCGGCCCCGAGGCGAATCCCACCGCGCCGGCGATGGGCGCCTACCGCAAAAACAAATTCTGAGTCCACAAAACCCAGACAAATCCCCAGAGTTGTTGGCCGCAAAAAGGCACAAAAATCGAGCCCAAGCCGGGGCCGCAAACCGGCTTCACGCAAAGCGCGAAGGGCCGCAGCAGTTTGAGCCTGAAACCAGGAATCCAGGAAACAATCCCGTGGCTGCGAGCGTAAGCGAGTGGCGCCTCCCAGACATTTGAAGCGCGAAGCAGCGCCAAGGCGCGAAGAGCCGGGGGTGGTTCGGAGGTTGGCTCGGTGGCCTCGGTACCTCGGTGGTTCAACTGCCTTGGCCGGGCGAAAGTCCAATCCTTCAGACCCCGGAGGTTTGACCACCGACACAGAGGCACAGAGGTCGGATCGAACCATCCGTACGATCGCCCAAACCGTGGTTGGGCTCCGCAGCTTTGTGCCTTTGTGTCTTTGTGGTTAGAAGGCTTGTGATGGGGTATTGGATTGGATCGGTGTCTCGGTGGTTCACCGGCCTTGGTTGGCCCAGCGCCACCGGCTGATTGTTTTTGCCTCCTGCGGCCAACCCCAGCTCGATTTTTGCGCCTTCTGCGCTGCTGTATTCTCGAATCGCCCATTTCCAGGAGGATTTTTTGGAGGGCCGAGCTCCGTCGGGGCCGGTTCACTGAACGATCCACGAGCGGCCTCGGCGGAGCTCGGCCCTCCAGCTTGATTGCGGATCTGGCGCGCGATGCCTTTTTGCGGCCCTCCCCGCCTGGGAGTTATTGCGGTTCCTGGCGGTCCGCCACCACCACATCCGATTCCATCCGCCCATCGCGCAGCGTGATCACCCGGTCGGTCTTCGCGGCCAGATCGCGGTCGTGCGTCACCATGATCACCGTTCGATGCGATTCGCGCGTGATGTCGCGCAACAGGTTGAACACCTCGGCCGCGTTCCGGCTGTCGAGATTGCCGGTCGGTTCATCGGCGAGGATCAGCAGCGGATCGTTGGCCAGCGCCCGCAGGATCGCGACACGCTGCTGTTCGCCGCCCGAGAGCTGATCCGGACGCCGGCGGATCTTCGACGCGAGCCCGACCCGCGCAAACAGCGACCGCACCCTGCCCTCTTCGCGGAGATCGCGGCCATCGCCCGCCAGCCGGCAGGGCATCAGGACATTCTCGAGCGCGTTGAACTCCGGCAGGAGGTAATGGAACTGGAAAATGAACCCCATCCGATCGCGCCGCAGCCGGGCTGCGTCGTCGGGCCCGAGTCCGGTGACGTCGCGGCCATCGATTGAAATTCTCCCCTCCGAAGGCGAGTCGAGCAGCCCGAGCAGATTGAGCAGCGTGGTCTTGCCGGAGCCCGAAGCGCCGACGATCGCCACGAACTCGCCCGCGCGGACCGAGAACGTCACGGCCTCGAGGGCGCGCGTCGGCACGGCCCCGGGATACACTTTGCCCACGTGATCAAGCTCGAGGATCGGCGGCGGTGACGGCGGCGCGCTCATTGTCCGCGGATGACTTCAATCGGATTCACGCGCGAGGCCTGCCACGCCGGATAAATCGAGGCCGCGAGGCCCGCGGCGACGGCGAGCCCGTTGCCGAGCAGGAAATTTCCGCCCGTCATGACGATCGGGAAAAGCTCCGAAGCCCGGCCCGTAGTCGGCGAGATCGTCTGCAGCCCGCCCAGCCAGCGCAGGAGCGAGTAGGCCGCGATCGAGCCCAGCGCGGCCCCGAGCAGCGAGAGGATCGAACCCTGGAGCGCGAACACCTGCAGGATCTGCCGCGCCGTGGCGCCCATCGCCTTGAGGATGCCGATTTCCCGGTACTTCCCGGTCACGGACATCACCATCAGCGCGGCGATCGCGAGGCCCGAGGAGGCGGTGGTGAAGAAGATGATCATCTGCGAGGAGCCCGACTGCGCTTTCAGCCCGCTCAAGGTGCGCTCGTTGTCCTGCATCCAGCTCTCGACCTTGAAGGGTAACTGCTGCCGCAGTTCGCCGGCGATCCGCTCCGCCTCGAAGACGTCTCGCACCTTCACCGCAAAACCGGTGATCGCGTTGCCGATCCCGAGGAGCGACTGCGCGTCGCGCACCGGCACGACCACAAGCCCGCCATCGACGGAACCAAAGCCTGTCTCGTAAATGCCCGCGATCGTGACGCTGGCCGTGACGCCCTCCTCACTGAGCAGGCTCACCCGGTTGCCAATGCCGAGCCCAAGTTCCGTCGCCAGCTTCAACCCGATCACCGCCTCGCCGCCGTTCAGTCCGAAGAAGCGCCCGGCGACGAGATTCTGCTGGAGATCG
>CAINHV010000079.1 GCA_903848965.1 uncultured Opitutia bacterium
ACCGGCGTCGAGCAGTTCGCGCGGCACCCCGCGCAGTGCCGCCTGGAACGGCTGGACGGCGAACGGCAGCGAGTAGAACACCGAGGCGATGACCAGGCCGGTGAAGGAAAAGGCGAGGGGTGCCCCGGCGAATTCGCGCCACCAGCTTCCCGGGGGATGGTTGGGCGAGAAGGCGACGAGCAGGTAAAAGCCGATGACCGTGGGCGGGAGCACGATCGGCAGCGCCACCAGCGTTTCGATCGCCGGCGCCAGCCGCAGCCGCGTCGTGTTCAGCCAGTGGGCGAGCGGCAGCCCGAGAACACCGAGGACGAGCGTCGTGATCGTGGCGAGCCGCAGCGTGAGCCAGAACGACTGCCAGAGCGGCGGGGGCAGACCGAGAAATGTGGAGGCGAGATCGGGCAAGAGGGGACAGGGGGAGGGGAACCGCTATTTGACGCTCATGCCCGGCCACCATTCAAACCAAACCCATCCTGGCGAGGAATCCTCGCTCGCTCGTCGGCGAAGCCACGCCTCAGCCCTTGGGCACACGGTAGCCGAAACGTTCGAAGACGGCCCGGGCCTCGGGCCCGCGAAGAAAATGGAGAAAGCGGGCCGCCGCGGGATTGCGTTCGCCTCTTCGGGTGATGACCGCGCCCTGGGTGAGCGGCGCATGGAGATCGGCGTCGACTTCCTGCCAGCGGCCGCGGTTCGCGAGCCGGGGCGACAGCACGAGGGACATCGCCACGAACCCGGCGTCCGCATTCCCCGTTTCGACGAACTGCGCGGTCTGCGTGATGTTTTCGCCGATGACGATCTTGGGTTCGGCCTCCGCCCAAAGGCCGAGCCGGGTCAGGGCCTCACGCGCCGCCTTGCCGTAGGGCGCGGTCGTCAGGTTCGCGACCGCGATCTTCTGCGTCCGGGGATCACGCACCACGGCTGCCACCGAGCTGACGTCGACGCCGGGGCGGGTGGTCCACAGCACCAGGCGTCCGACGGCAAACGGGGTGAGGCTGGCCGGGTCCGCCAAACCCAGCGAGACGAGTTTCTCCGGGTATTCGAGGTCGGCCGAAAGAAACACGTCGAACGGTGCGCCGTTCTGAATCTGCGCCACGAGGCTGCCCGATGCGCCGGTGATCACCGTGACGTCCGTGGCTGGTTCGGCCTTCCGGAACTCGAGCTTCAACGCTTCGAGCGTGTAGATTAGATTCGCCGCCGCGGCGACCGACAGCTTTTCCGCTGCCGTGACGGAAAGGGGAAGCAGGACAAGGATGAGGCCGAGGCGCATCACGGTTGGCCGAGTAAAGCGGGGAGGGGGGCAGGGCGCTACATGTTAATCTGCGGCTCGCGTACTCGGGCTTGTCAGCCTGCGTGGCCGGTCGCACCTTGCCGCCGTGAACCAGAAATGGAATCGGGTCGCCATGGCCATCGGGTCGTTCCTGTTGGCCGCGGCGGCGGTGCCGTTGCCGGCGCAGACTCCCGCCGGCTCCGGGCCGGTGCCGCAACTGGCGCCAGAGATTGTGCAGGGCCGGGAAACTGATCTCGTGGGCACGGCGACGTCGGCGGCGCAGGGTGTCGTCGGGGCCGCGGAACTGGATCTCCGGCCGTTCCTGCGGCGGGGCGAGTTGCTCGAGGTCATCCCCGGTGTGGTCGTCACCCAGCATTCGGGCGACGGGAAGGCCAACCAGTATTTCCTGCGCGGCTTCAACCTCGATCACGGCACCGACTTTGCCATGAACGTCGACGGCATGCCGGTGAACCTGCGGTCGCATGGCCACGGCCAGGGCTACGCCGACCTGAATTTCGTCATTCCCGAACTCGTGCGGCAGGTGGACTACAGCAAGGGACCTTACTTTGCCGAGGTCGGTGACTTTTCCGCCGCCTGCGCGGCCGGATTCCTCCTCTTCGATGCGCTGCCGCACAACTTCGTCAGCGTGACTGTCGGCGACAATCGCTTCGGCCGGCTGGCGATCGGCGGCACCCGACGCGGGGAGGGCGCGATCACGACCGGGGCCTTCGAGTTCACCCACGACGACGGCCCGTGGCTGCTCGCGGAAAACGCCAACCGCTTCAACGCCCTCGTGCGGCATCGCTGGACGCAGGGCACGGCGGAGTACCGCGTGACCGCGATGGGCTATCATGGCCGGTGGCGATCGACCGATCAGATTCCGCTCCGGGCGGTCGCGGCGGGCACACTGGATCGTTTCGGTCATGTCGATCCGACCGATGGCGGCACGAGCGGGCGGGCCAGCCTGTCGTTCGACGCCACCTGGCGGGGGACCGGAGCCACGACGCGGCTGAATGCGTACGTCCTCTACTACCGGATGAACCTGTTCTCCAATTTTGCCTACGCCCTCGACGATCCGATCGAAGGCGATCAGTTCAACCAGCGCGATCGGCGCTGGGTGGCGGGCGGCGAACTGACCCGGAGCTGGGCGGGCCAGGGTCCGGGCGGCCGGAGCGAGACCATGATCGGGGTGCAGGCGCGGGCGGATTTCATCGGCGAACTCGCCCTCCGGCACACGGCGGCGCGCATCCCGTTGGCCACGGTCAGCGACGACGATGTCGATGAATCGAGCCTCGGCGTCTTCGCGCGCAACGAGCTGCGGTGGACCGACTGGTTGCGTTCCTCCGTCGGAGTGCGGGCGGACGGATATCACTTCGATGTCCGGGGCGACCAACCCCTCAACGCGGG
>CAINHV010000080.1 GCA_903848965.1 uncultured Opitutia bacterium
ACCGTTGCCGGCCTTCCAGACGAAATTGGCTGCGCGCGTGTGCTTCACTTTCCTCGCGCCCGGCCCGTAGGTCATGAACTCCGGCTGGGACCAGGTGCGGCCGTGATCGCGTGAGTAAGCATGGACCGGATAGTCCGTCTCGGTGCGATAGACGGTGAAGAGGCTGCCGTCCGAGAGGGCGACGATGCTGTGTTCCTCGGCAATATCGCCGACAGGCGAGCGCAAGCCGGCATCGCCTTCGGGCAGCGTTTCCCAGCGGATTTTCGTCGGCTCGCGTTCCGTGAGGAGGTTGTCGCTGCGCAGGAAATTTCCCTCGGATTTCGTCATGAAGGTGGGGCCGAAGTTGCCGACCTTATGCAGGGTGACATAGGCGGCGCCCTGGTGAATCAGTGGGCGACCGACATGCCAAAAGAAACGCACCTTGCCGCCATAGATGTTTTCGCGATCGACCGCCGTTTCCCGGATGGGAATCTCGTACCGCTCTTTGGACCATGTTTTGCCGTGATCGTCGCTATACTTGAACACGAAATAGCCCAGCGTATCGACGCGCTTCTCCATGACACCGTCGGTGCGCTTCACCGCCCGCAGATTGTCTTTGTTGTAGTTGTAGAAGGCGTAGAGCCGGCCGGCGGGAGTTTTCAGGATCGTGACGTAGGAGGACTCGGGCGGACCTGACGTTTCGATCGCAATCAAGGGCGACCACGTGCGACCGAAGTCAGTGCTCCGCGTCGCGACGATGTGCTGGCTGGTGGCTCCCTCGTGGCCGCCGGCCGTGGTAATGACGCAGACCCACGCGCCGTCGTCGGCCTTCACGATGTAGGGTTGATCCGCGTAGTCCTCGTCGGGGATGGTCCAGCCGCTGGCGATGTTGCGCCAATTCGCGGGAATGCCCGGATTGGGCTTGGTGGTGGCTTCAGCGGCGAATGCAACGACCTGGATCCAGAGGGAAAGAAGCGAAATCGTGATGCGCGGCAGTCGCAGGCGAGAGGTGATAGTCCCGAGGGATAGTTTCATGAAATTGGGTTTGGGGAAACGGTATGAATCCGACAGAATCAGCACCGCGCCGTATTCTCGGTTTCTGCGCCGATGCATTCGGCGATCGGGCGTTACTGAGAGGAAGCCGGTTTTTTTGGGGGGCGGTTCCGGGAGGGGTTTTCCAACTCCGGATTTCCGTCTCTGGCCCAAGCGTGAGCTCCAAAACGCCGGGATCAACTCTTCCGGGCGTTCTGGCTTCAGGCAGCACCGAGCTGCGCCGCGGAAAGCCGTTGACGGACAAACTTCTGGACTATGAGAACCAAACTGAGTGGGCTGGGCTGAAATGAAGATTTACCTCGACGGGAAGTTCGTCGACAGCGACGCAGCCAAGGTCTCGGTGTTCGATCACGGCCTGCTCTACGGAGACGGCGTTTTCGAGGGCATCCGCCTCTACGGCGGCAACATTTTTCGTTTGGAGGAACACCTCGAGCGGCTCGAGTACTCGGCGAAGGCGATCATGCTGGACCTGCCGATGACGCGGGCGGAGTTGAGCGAGGCCACGTGCGAAACCTGCCGCCAGAATGGCCTGCAGGACGCCTACATCCGTCTCGTTGTGACCCGGGGCGTCGGCGACCTTGGACTGGCTCCCTGGCTTTGCCCGAAGCCGACCGTTTTCATCATCGCGAGCAAGATATCCCTCTATCCAAAGGAGCATTACGAGAATGGTCTCGCGATCGTCACCGTGCCCACGCGGCGGATCAACCCGGCAGCGCTCCCGCCCACGATCAAGTCGCTGAACTACATGAACAACATCCTCGGCAAGATCGAGGCGCGGCAGTTCGGGGCGCTCGAGGCGATCATGCTGAACGATCAGGGTTACGTGGCGGAGTGCACCGCGGACAACGTGTTCATCGTGCACAAGGGCGAGATCATCACGCCGGGTGCATCGCAAGGTGCGCTCAAGGGCGTCACCCGCTCGACGATCGTCGATCTGGCGCACGATTTGAAGATTCCGTTCCGCGAGAGCGTGATGACGCGTTACGACATCTGGTGCGCCGACGAATGCTTCCTTACTGGGTCGGGCGCCGAGGTTATCCCCGTCGTGAAGTTGGACGGCCGTGTCATTGGCGCCGGCAAGCCCGGTCCGATCACGCAGCGGGTGCTCGCGGCCTTCCGCCAGCGCGTGCTCATCGACGGGACCCGGATTTGAGCCGGCGGACCGCCGAGGCGGTGCTTCGTGTTCTCGCCCGTGGGCGCAGTCCGGCCTTTTGCAACCAGGCGCGGTGGAGTTTCGCGTTCGGGGGTGGGCCTGGACGCATTCCCACGCTCAAGTTTTTCCCCAGCGACACGATTGCACCATTCACGCCCTGTCGCGTGTCGATTCGGCGCGACTTTGCTTCGCGTCACCCGCACTTGCCAGCGGGGGGCACTGTGGCATGTTCCGTGCAGACTTTTCCCACACCATGGCCAACCCGCTGAAATGCGATCTCTGCTCGAAGCCGGCGACGGTGCACCTGACGCAAATCGTCAATAACAAGGTGCACAAGGTGGACTTGTGCGAGTCGTGCGCGCAGGCGAAGGGAGTGACCGACCCCAGCGGCTTTTCGCTGGCGGATCTGCTCCTCAAGGCCTCCGTGAATCCCGAGCAGTCCTCGGCCGGCGTGCGGTGTGAGCACTGCGGTTTCACCCAGAACGACTTCAAGAAGCACGGACGGTTCGGCTGCCCGGTCTGCTACGAGACGTTCCGCGGCCTCGTCGAACCGATGCTGGAAAACATGCACCATGGCACCACGCACGCCGGGAAGGTCCCGCACCGCGCGTTGGAACGAAAGACGCTTTATGATCGGCTGACCAAGCTCGAACTCGACCTCACCGAGGCCATCAAGTCCGAACGCTACGAAGACGCCGCCCGCACTCGCGATGAAATCAACCAAGTCAAACAAGCCTTCCAGCCGAAGCTCACGCGCTGACGCCATGACAATTTCGTCGCTCATCGACTCCCCGTCCGAGCTGACCGATTCGTCCAGCAGCAAGTCCGCCATCGTCCTGATGACGCGCATTCGTCTGGCGCGAAATCTCGCGGGCCAGTCGTTCCCGGGCTGGGCCAAGCCGCCGCAACGCGAGGAGATCCTCGAGTCCTGCCGCGCTGCTGTCACCGCCGCGCCGCAGATGAAGCGCTGCTTCAATCTCTCGGTCGGCGAGCTCTCGGAGCTGGAGAAGCAAATTCTCGTCGAGCGTCACCTGATCAGCCGCGAGCTGAGCGGCTCCAAGGCTGGCGCCGGTGTCATCATCAGCAAGGACCAGGCGTTCTCCGTGATGATGAACGAGGAGGACCATCTTCGCATCCAGGTTCTGCGGTCGGGCTTTCAATTGAAGAAGGCCTGGAACTCGATCAACGACTTCGACTCCGCGATTGAGGAACACCTCGACTTCGCCTTTTCGCCCACGCTCGGCTATCTCACCGCCTGCCCCACGAATCTCGGCACCGGCATGCGGGCCTCCGCGATGATGCACCTGCCCGCGCTCGTGATTTCGAGCCAGATGGAGAAGGTCGTCCGCGCGGTGAATCAGTTGGGCATGGTCGTGCGCGGCCTGTTCGGCGAGGGCTCCGACGCCAGTGGCAGCATTTTCCAGATCTCGAATCAGACCACGCTCGGCGAGTCCGAGGACGAGATCATCAAGCGTCTCGGCAGCGTGCTGCAGTCGATTATCGAGCATGAGATGAATGCCCGGGACAAGCTGATCGAGGCGGACGCGGGCAAGGTGTACGACAAGGTCGGCCGCGCCTACGGCATCCTCCAGAACAGCCACCTCCTCAGCTCGAGCGAGGCCATGAACCTGCTTTCGTTGATCCGGCTGGGCATCGATCTCGGCACCTTTCCCGATGCGAACCGCTCGGCCATCGACCGGTTGTTCATCGAGGCGCAGCCTGGACATCTCCAGCACGCGCAAAAAGGTGAGTTCGAGCCCACGCAACGCGACGTGCTGCGAGCGTCCCGTCTGCGATCCGAGTTTGCGAATTTCGCCCGCCCGGACTTTAATTCCAACCCGAACGGTAAAAACTGATCCCGACACCCAACTATCCACATGTCGCAGGAACCGATGAACAATTTTACGCCTCGCGCTCAGCAGGTGCTCGCTTTGGCCCGCAAGGAAGCTGACCGCTTCCATCACAACTACGTCGGCACCGAGCACATCCTGCTGGGGCTGATCAAGTTGGGCCAGGGGGTCGCGGTCAGTGTCCTGCAAAAAATGGGACTCGACCTCGAGACCGTGCGCTCCGCCGTCGAGAAGCAGGTGGGCACCGGCCAGGAGACGAAGACCCAGAACAGCATTCCGTACACGCCCCGCGTGAAGAAGGTGCTCGCCCTCGCGGGCAAGGAAGCGAAGACGCTCAGCCACTCCTACGTCGGCACCGAGCACATCCTGCTTGGCCTCCTGCGCGAAGGGGAGGGTGTCGCCGCGCGCGTGCTCAAGTCGCTCGACATCGACATCGAGCGGACGCGCAACGAAATCCTCCGCGAACTCGACCCGCAGTTTTCCGGTAGCCAGGGTGCCGAGGGCGGCGAGGAAGCGGCCGCGGGCAATCCGCAGCGCGCGGGCGCGCAGCCCGAGGACAAGAAGGAAGTGAAGACGCCGGCGCTGAAGGCGTTCGGGCGCGACCTCACCGAACTCGCCCGCAAGGGCGAGATGGACCCGGTCGTCGGGCGGAAGAATGAAATCCGCCGCGTCATTCAGATCCTCTGCCGTCGCACCAAGAACAACCCGGTGCTGATCGGCGAGGCCGGCGTGGGCAAAACCGCCATCGTCGAAGGCCTCGCGCAGGAAATTTCCAGCGGCAACGTGCCGGAGATTCTGCTCGAGAAGAAGGTCATCACGCTCGATCTCGCGCTCATGGTCGCGGGGACCAAATACCGCGGTCAGTTCGAGGAGCGGATCAAGGCCGTGATGGACGAGATCAAGCGGGCCAAGAACGTCATCATCTTCATCGACGAACTCCACACCATCGTGGGCGCCGGGGCCGCCGAGGGTGCGATGGACGCTTCGAATATTTTCAAACCCGCCCTCTCGCGGGGCGAGTTGCAGTGTGTCGGCGCGACGACCCTGACCGAATACCGCAAGTACATTGAGAAGGACTCGGCGCTCGATCGCCGCTTCCAGTCCGTGAAGGTCGAGGCGCCGTCGGTCGAGGACACGATTCTCATCCTGAAGGGCATCCGCTCGAAGTATGAGGATCACCACAAGGCGACGTTCAGCGACAAGTCGCTCGAGGCGGCCGCCAAGCTTTCCGATCGCTACATCACGGGCCGGTTCCTCCCGGACAAGGCCATCGACGTGATGGACGAGGCCGGTTCGCGGGCCCGGATCGGCGCGCTCACCCGCCCGCCGGACGTCGAGAACCTGACCAAGGAAATCGAGGCCGTCTGCGCCCAGAAGGAAAAGGCGATCAGCGAGCAGCACTTCGAGGAGGCGGCCAAGTTCCGCGACCAGGAGAAGCAGCTCCGCGTCAGGCAGGAGCAGACCACCGAGCAGTGGAAGAAGCAGCGCGACGAGAAGCGCGTCGCCATTGACGAGGACCAGATGATGCAGGTCGTGGCTGAGTGGACCGGCATTCCGCTGAACCGGATGGAAAAAAAGGACAGCGAGAAGCTGCTCCAGCTCGAGGGCGAGTTGCAGAGGGCGGTCATCGGCCAGGATGTCGCCTCGAGCGCGATCGCCCGGGCCCTCCGCCGTTCCCGCGCCGACCTCAAGGATCCGCGCCGGCCGATTGGCTCGTTCCTGTTCGTCGGCCCGACCGGGGTCGGTAAGACCATGCTCGCGAAGCAGCTCGCGGCGCAGATCTTCGGCAACCAGGACGCGTTGATCCAGATCGACATGTCCGAGTACATGGAAAAGTTCGCCGTTTCCCGGCTCGTCGGCTCGCCTCCGGGCTATGTCGGCTACGAGGAGGGTGGCCAGCTTACTGAGGCGGTGCGCCGCAAACCCTACGCCGTGGTGCTCTTCGACGAAGTCGAGAAGGCGCATCCGGACGTGATCCAGTTGCTGCTGCAGATCCTCGAGGACGGCCGGTTGACTGACTCACTCGGACGCACGGTCGATTTCCGCAACACGATCATCATCATGACGTCGAACGTCGGCGCGCAGCTCCTGCAGCGCCAGACCTCGATGGGCTTCGCCGCGGCGGGATCGAGTTTCAACGACGCCGAGAAGATGCGGGAAAAGGTGCTCGAGGAGGCCAAACGCATCTTCAAGCCCGAGTTCCTGAACCGCATCTCCGACATCGTGTTCTTCCGTCCGCTGGAGAAGCACGATCTGGTCAAGATCGTGGAGCTCGAGCTGGCCTACTTCGCGAAGCGCCTCACCGACCGCAAGGTCACCCTCGAGTTCACGCCCGAGGCGAAGGATCTGCTGATCGAGAAGGGCTATGACGAAAAATACGGTGCCCGCCCGCTTCGCCGGGCCGTCGAGCACTACCTCGAGGATCCGCTCGCCGAGGCGCTGCTGCGCGGCGAGGTCAAGGAAGGCGAGCCGTGCATCGTCGCCCGCGAGGGTGACAAGATTGTCTTCAAGCAAAAGACGCCGCCCACCGCTCCCAGCGGCGTGGCGCCCTAAAACAAAGCGACCAACCGTCGCCTCATAAAACCCCGCCCCCCGAGACCAAAGGGAGCGGGGTTTTTTGTGGGGGGAATTGAATTGTCATTCGAGGCGAAGGGTCGAATTCACGTGGCCGTGCCCGTCACGCCGGCCAAAGCCATGGTCTCCCGTTTCCCCTCTCCGAAAGGCCGACGTTCGCCTGGTAGCCCGCGGCGTGATCAGCGGGAGCAATTAGAGCGAAGTAAGGAAGGCCTCCGTGCCCTCCCAGTCGGATCGTGGCAATTGAATGTGGGGCCGGCGCTCGCCGCCGGGCTCGATTCACCGAATGAATCTGGGGCCTGCCGGCGGGTGGCAGCCCTACACCAATCGGTTTCGACGTGCCTGCCGTGGAAACCGCTCCGGCTGCCCAGATCCGGCGCCGACAGGGCCGCTCCGGGCGCGCGCAAGATTGGAATCCAATTCTTCGCCGTCTGGCTCGTAGTTTTCGGCGTCGTTCGGGCGTGGGCGGCGACAGCCTCGTCTGAGGTGATCGCGGAAGCGGAGGTCCTGCAACCACCGACAGCGGCGCGCCTGGCGTCGGTCGTCGCGACGGCGCAACGGGAAGGCTGGCCGCGGCAGGTCCCGATCCTGCGCGCGGCCGCGCGGCTGGCGTATCAGCGGGAAAAGCTGCCCGCGGCTGAGGCCTGGCACGATGCGCAGCGGTGGGCGGAACTCCTCGGGCGGACCGACACGGAATTCATTGCCCGCTGGATCCCGGCGGTCGAAGCCGCCCGGGTGGGGCATCCCAACATGCCTTCGCGCTACACGCCGGAGGGGAGGCCCCTCGGAGCCGCGCTCTCCGCCGAACTGCAGGGCTGGCTGGTGGGCAATGCCGCGTTTGCGCAGGAGTTCTTTAATTTGATCGCGCCGGTGGACTATCTCCCGGCGGTCCTTTCGATCCTCGAGCAGATCTATCGCGCGGGCCCCGCGCGCTTCAAGGCGAGTCCCTCGCTCGCGCTGGCCATCGCCGTGGTCTATGACGTCGCGCCCCCGCCGATCTGGCCGCATGGACAGGTTTCGGCCACGGCCCTCCCGCGCAAACTGCCATCTCCCGTGGACGCCTTTGCCTGGTGGACGAAGCAGGAGCAACTCGGACGGTCGTATCACAAGCTTTCCCGTTTGGGCGCCGACGAGTTGAAGTTCGTGGTCGATGCGGCGGCGCCGTTTGCCGAACTGGAGTGGACCCAGACGAATGTCACGCAGCCGCTCGAATCGCTGGCGTCGGCCTACGCGATGGTCCGCTATCGCAACGATCGCGTGACCGCCAACGTCCCGGTCTGGCCGGGGCGCACGTATCAGTTGTCCGAAATCCTGGCCGAAGGTGGCATCTGCGCGGACCAGGCCTACTTCGCCACCGAGGTCGGCAAGGCCCGCGGGGTGCCGACGCTGTTGATCTATGGCGCGGGCAACGACGGGCGGCACGCTTGGTTCGGGTTCCTCGATGGCAGCCGGAAGTGGCAGCTCGATGCGGGGCGTTATGCCGAGCAGCGTTTCGTGACGGGTTACGTGCGCGATCCGCAGACCTGGGGAGAGTTTTCGGATCACGAATTGAAATTCCTTTCTGAGCGGTTTCGCGATCTGCCTTCTTACCGGCAGTCGCGGATCCATGCGGCGTTCGCCGCGGATTATCTCGCCACCCGGGAGGCGCCGGTGGCCACGGTGGCCGCCCGCAAGGCGGTTAATTTCGAGCGCCGGAACCTCGCGGCGTGGGAGTTGCTCCTCGCCGCGCTGAAAGCCGGGGGCGGCGACGCGCGGGCGCAGGAGAACGCGATGCGCGAGGCGGCGATCGCGTTTCAGCGTTACCCGGATTTGGAGGCGATGTTCGTCAACCGCGTGAGCGCGAGCCTCCGGGCGCGCGGCGACACCAGCGCGGCCGAGGCGGAGGAGCGGCGGATCGCGCGGAAGAACCAGGGCAACCGTTCCGACCTGGCAGTGCAGCAGGCGCGGGACATCGTCGTCCGTGCCATCGCGACGCAGCCACTCCCGGAGCGGATTCGCGCCTATAACTCCGTCGTGGATTCGTTTGGCCGTGGGTCTGGGACCGGATTCTTCGATCAGGTGGTGACGGTCTTCGTCGAGCATCTCGTCCAGCAGCAGCGCCCAGCCGAGGCACGGCAGGCGATCGCCCGCGCCCGGCAGGTGCTGGCGCCGGAGCCGCGGAGCCAGCTGGATCAGGAATTGACGAGACTCGCGGAGCGAGTCGGAGCGGGGAAGTAGGGCGGGTCGGACGCACCCGCGATTCGGTAGATTCCAGACACAAACCCTGGACAGGATTGACCGGATAGGGTCGGGGCTCGTTCCACGCCCGGATGGCTACAGCTTTTCGTTATTTCGTTCGAAACTACCGCCGAACGGTCCGAAGCACCTCGAGCCTGGCGGCCGTCCGCGTCTTGAGCCCGAGTTTCTGGAAAATGTGCTCCACGGGCTTGTGGACCGTGCGGACCCCGGCCCCAGAATCGTGGCGATGTCACGGTTGCTCTTGCCCTGCGGGAGCCAGTACAGGACCTCGGCCTCGCGAGGGGGGAGTCCACGGCGCCCGCGGCGAACGCCCGCGCGCAGCCTTGGCCCAAGGCGCACCCGCCGGAGAGGGCGGCGGCGCGGTGCGCACGGCCGGACTACAATTTCAGATTGTCGATTTTCAATTCTCAATCTCCGTGAACGACCGCGCGGCGGCGTTAATGGGTGAGAAGGCGTTCGAGGACCCGGATTGAGAATTGAGAATTGGGAATCCGTAATCTTTAAATGGTGGTGCGCGTCGCGATAAAATTGTCTTCGCCGACGAGAATCTCCGACTCCCAGTCTCCCCGCCTCCTGTCTGGCAATCTCCCCTCCGCCACCCCCCATGAACCTCACCCGCCGCTCCGTCCTCAAGTCCACTGTCCTTCTCGCCGCCGGCGCGGCGCTGTCGCGGCTGCCCAATCTGCGCGCGGCCGATGCCGCGGGTCGCAAGCTGCGCGTCGCCGTCGTCGGCCTCAGCCGCGGGCTGGCCCATGTGCGGGCGCTGCTGACGCTGCCTGACGTCGAAATCGCGTATCTCGCCGAAGTGGATCCGAACCGCCTCGCGATCGGGATGAAGACCGTTGCGGAGAAGCAGTCGAGCGGTTGCCAACCGGTGACGGATTTCCGGCGGATTCTCGAAGACCGGACGGTGGATGCGATCTTCATCGCGACGCCAAATTTCTGGCACACGCCGGCCGCCCTGCTCGCCATGCAGGCCGGCAAGCACGTCTATGTCGAAAAGCCCGGCAGCCAGAATCCGCACGAAGCGGAGTTGATCGTGGCGGCCCAGAAGAAATACGGGCGCGTCGTGCAGATGGGAAATCAGCGCCGTACCTGGTTTAAGGGAGCCATCGAGGCGCTGCATGGCGGCGTGATCGGAAAAACGAGGTTCGGCCGCACGTTCTACTACAGCAGGCGGGGAGCGCTCGGAAACAATCCGCGCAAGGCCCCGGCGGATCTCGACTGGAATCTCTGGCAGGGCCCCGTGACCGACGACGCCCGCCACGACATGAAGGCCTACGTCCACTACGACTGGCACTGGCTCTGGCACTGGGGCAATGGCGAGCTCGGGAACAACGGCGTCCACTGCCTCGATATTCTGCGCTGGGGTCTGCAGGCCGATTATGCCGAGCGCATCACCTACCTCGGCAACCGCTATTGGTTCGAGGACACCCAGGAGACGCCTGATACCGGCACGGCCATCTATGACTTTGGCAAGAAGGGCGGATGCGAGTGGGTGCAGAGCAGCGTTCATCCCCGTGCCGCCGAGAAGCCTCGCTCCGAGATCATGTTCTACGGCGAGAACGGCACGTTGGGACTCAACTTCGATTGGGAGTCGTGGACGATCTCCGATCCCGCGGGCCAGGAAATCAGCCGCGGCCGGGGCAAGGGCGGCGGCGATGCCGCGCACATCAGCAATTTCCTCGAGGCGGTCCGCGGCCATGAGACGCTCAACTCACCGATCGTGGAAGGCCAGAAGAGCGCCATGATGTGTCACCTCGGCAACATTGCGCTCCGCACCAACACCGTCGTCCGCTGCGATCCCACGACTGGCAAGATGCTGGACAATCCCGCCGGCGAGAAACTGTGGCGGCGGGAGTACCGGAAGGGCTTTGAGCCAACGCTTTGAACGGCGTTAGTTTCGGCAACTCCGCCAAATTTCAGATTTTCAATTTTCAATTTTCAATCTGCAGCCGGCGAACGCGCCCCGGCGCCGCATTGCGAGACAGTGGTCGCGAACCACAATTGAAAATTGAGAATTGAA
>CAINHV010000081.1 GCA_903848965.1 uncultured Opitutia bacterium
CAGTTTGTCGTTCTGAGCTGGCACAGATTCCTGGATTCCTGGCTTCAGGCTCTTAAAGTTCAGATGATTTGAACAGGAAGGTCGGGAAGTTTGAAAAGGAGCGGGTTTCCCAGCTTGCCGACCTCCCCGGCCTTCCTGTTCAAGTTCTGCTCCGCCCGGGGCCCGAATGCGCCAGCGCTGGTCCGCCGCGCGGACCGATGCGGGACGGCATGGAGCGGAGCAATGAAGAGGTCCCTGCCCTCACGGGCAGTGCGACCCCAACCAATAGCAATCACCGGGTAACCGAAAATCCGACTGCACGACAGTAGAGTTCTAATTCTGCGTCAGCATGTTATCCCAGCGTTTCGCCGTTCCTACTGCAACGGTCCGGCTGAGACGGGTTGCGCGCACACGTGGTTCGACGGTCTGATGGCCGGGTCACGGACCGGCCATGGCATCGAAAATTACGAAACGTTTCGCCGGGCGCGGCATTTGGCCGGATTGGGTTGAAGTTTGCCTCCAAAGCAGTGACGTATGCCGCTCCATGAACCGACCCCTTGTGCTCGTCGCTGTCGCCCTGCTGTTCACTGCCTGCGAGAAGGCGGAAATTGAGACCTACCGGGTCGCCAAGACCAAGGTTCCCCAAGTCGCGGCCGCTCCGGCCGCCCCAGCGACTCCGGCCGAACCGGCCCCGGCCCGTCCCCCGATGGCCGCTCCGGCGAATGCGCAAGCCAGCATGGCCAACACCGCCGTGCCGACCGCCGGGGGCGCAAATCTCTCCTGGTCCGCCCCGGAGCATTGGAAATCGAAGGCCGCCTCCGCGATGCGGAAGGGCACCTATACAATTCCCGGCGAAGGCGCCGAGGCAGAGCTTTCCATCACGGCGTTCCCCGGTGACGTCGGTGGCGAACTGGCCAACGTCAACCGCTGGCGCAGCCAGATCGGCCTGGATCCAGTCGCGGCCGCGGACCTGCCCAAGGCGATCACGCGAATCGAGGCGAACGGCCTCAAAATCGGGATCGTGGACGCCGGCAGTCCCGGCGGCCAGCGCACCCTCGGCGCGATGGTGCCGTTCAATGGCGCCACCTGGTTCTTCAAGATGACGGGGCCTGACGCCCTCGTGACCAAAGAAAAGCCGGCCTTCCTGACCTTTGCCGGAAGCATCCAAGCCGCGAAATGAACGACGTAGTCCGCCAGTTCCGCGATTTCTTCGTCTCGTTGAAGCTGACGGTCGTGCTGCTCGTCCTGGGCATGATCTTGGTCTTTGGCGCCACGCTGGATCAAACCAACCTCGGCATCTGGGGCATCCAGACGAAGTGGTTCCGCTCGTTCATCGTGCTCCAGGAAATCCGCGGCTTCCCCGTACCGGTGTTTCCCGGCGGCTACTTCATTGGCGGGCTGCTGCTGATCAACCTGATCACCGCGCACGTCTACCGGTTCAGGTTAGCTTGGAAGAAATCCGGGATCGTCCTGACGCATGTCGGACTGATCATACTCCTGATCGGCGAGCTGCTGACCGGCATCCTGCAGGACGACTACAGCATGCGGCTCGTCCAGGGTGAGCCGAAGAATTACTCCGACAGCTACCGCGAGAACGAACTCGCGATCATCGACACGACGAATCCGGAATTCGATGACGTCGTGGCGATTCCCGAGCCGCTGCTTGAAAAGGGCGGCACCCTCCAGCACGCCAAGCTTCCCTTCAAGGTCGTGGTGAGGGAATTCAACCCGAACGCCAACATCCGCGGCCGGGCGCCGGCCACCGCTCCCGCCGGCGCCAGCGAACCGCCCACCATCGCCACCCAGGGCGTCGGGCCGAACGCCGTGATGACGCCGCTGCGCATGACCTACAAACAGGACGAGCGGAATCTGCCCGCTGCCTACATCGAGTTGGTGACCCCGGAGCGCTCGCTCGGGACCTGGCTGGTTTCCGCCGACACGCGGATGCCGGACCAGACGGTGGAGCACAACGGCCACACCTACATAATCGCGCTGCGTTTCACGCGGCACTACAAGCCCTACACCCTCACGCTGCAGAAGTTCAGCCACGACCGTTATGCCGGCACGGAGATCCCAAAGAATTTCTCCAGTCAGATTCATCTGATGACGCCGGATGGCCGCGACGATCGGGACGTCCTGATCTACATGAACAACCCGCTGCGTTACGCCGGGCTCACCTTCTACCAGGCCAGCTTCGAGCCCGGTAACGACAAGGTCACGGTCCTCCAGGTTGTCCGCAATCCCGGCTGGCTGATGCCGTATGTCGCCTGCTCCCTCATTAGTCTCGGCCTGCTCATCCAGTTCTTCATTCACCTGTCCGGCTTCTTCGGGAAGCGCCGGCTCGCCGTCCCTGCCGCCGCATGAAAAAGATCCTGCCCCTTCTCGTCCTGGCGGTCGCCGTCCTCTACGTCGGCAAATCGCTGCTCCCGCCGAAGAACACCGGCCCGTTCGACCTCGTTGGCTTTGGCCAGCTCCCGCTCCTCGCCAACGGTCGGATCAAGCCCATCGACACGGAGGCCCGCAGTTCCCTCCTCCGCTTCCAGGGCCGCCAGCGCGTCAGTTCGCCGCTCCTCAGCGGCAATCTCGTCGGCAGCCCGACGGAGTGGATGCTCGACGTCATTTTCCGCCCGGAGAAGGCGGACACGTATCCGACGTTCGCGATCGATAATCCCGACCTCCTCGCGCTCATGGGCAAGAAGGATGAGGACCTGAAGGTCAACTACACCAGCACCGCCAAGCAGGTGCTCGCGCTGGTGGGTTTCATCCCCTCGCGCCACCGCCGCTTCGCCCTGACCGAGATCTGGCCGCACCGGGCCACGATCCAGGAGCAGGCCCGGCTCGCCGAGCCCGTGGAGAATGCGATCCGCACGCCGTTCCAGCGGGCGGTCATGCAACTCTACCTGAATCTCGTCCATTACCAGCGGCTGCAGCACGCGTTCGTCATGCCCGGCCGCGAGAACTTCCTGAACGAGCTCCTGACGTTCCAGGAGAAGGTCCCGGCGGGCGTGGCCGCAGTGAAGGCCAAGCAGGCCGGCCAGCCCCACGATGAGGCGGCCGTCACCCCGATGATCGAGATGGGCGAGATGTTCGGCGCGATGTCGACCGTATCCAACTTCGGTGTCATCCCGCCCGACGGCAACAACACCGATCCGACGGCCTGGAAGACGACCGGCGCCGCGCTGCTCGAGACGTTTCAAACGAATCAGGTCAATCCCGCCGCCCTCGCCTACGCCGGCCTGTCCCGCTCCTGGCGCCAGGAGCAGCCGGAGCAGTTTAACAAACTGATCGAGCTCTACCGCGCCGGCTTGGAAACCCGCTTCGGGCCGCAGTTGGAGAAGGCCCGTGCGGAGGCGCGCTTCAATCATGCGGAGCCGTTCTACCTTAGCATGGAATTCTACGGGATCGCGTTCTTCGTGGCGATTTTCTCCTGGCTGAAGTGGCCGGACACCCTCGGCCGTTCCGCCTTCTGGCTCGTCGCGGTCGCGTGGGTCCTTTCCACCGCTGGCATCCTGGCCCGCATGTGGCTCGAAGGCCGGCCGCCGGTCACGAACCTCTACTCGTCCGCCCTGTTCGTCGGCTGGGGCTCCGTGGGGTTATGTCTCGTGCTCGAGTATTTTTACCGCAACGCCGTCGGCAGCGTCGCCGCGGGCGTCGTGGGTTTCGCGACCCTGCTCGTGGCCCATCACCTCTCGCTCAGTGGCGACACGCTCGAGATGATGCGCGCGGTCCTCGACTCGAATTTCTGGCTCGCGACCCACGTCGTCGTCGTGACCGCCGGCTATTCGGCGACCTTCCTGGCCGGCTTCCTCGCCCTTATTTACATCGTCCGAGGCGTCTTCACCCGTTCGCTCGACAAGGCGACGGCGGACTCCCTCGGTCGGATGGTGTACGGCATTGTGTGCTTCGCGACGCTCTTCAGCTTTGTCGGCACCGTGCTCGGCGGCATCTGGGCGGATCAATCCTGGGGCCGTTTTTGGGGCTGGGATCCGAAGGAGAACGGCGCCCTGCTGATCGTGATTTGGAATGCGATTATCCTGCACGCCCGGTGGGGTGGCATGGTCAGGCAGCGCGGGCTCATGATCCTCGCCGTCGGCGGCAACATCGTCACGAGCTGGAGCTGGTTCGGCACGAACATGCTCGGCGTCGGCCTGCACAGCTATGGCTTCACGGATGCCGCCTTCGTCGCACTTGCCGGCTTCGTCGCAAGCCAGCTCGCCATGATCGCCCTCGCCTGCGTGCCCCTCGAGAAGTGGCGCAGTTTCCAGACCCGCACCGTGCGCAAGCTGCCCGAACCGGCCTACGCAAAGTAAGCCCACGATCTCGAGCGAGTAGCATGGGTCTCCAGACCCATGCCAGCCGGTCGGGTGGCGCCGGTCTCAGACCGGCGAAAACGGATCGAGCCACACTGATAACACGCCACTCGCTCACGCTCGCAGCCACGAGCGGGAGAAAAGCCCGCGCCGCGCGAACTCCGGTGGAAGTGGTCCCGGCCGTCATGGGCAGGGCTGCGCCGAAGCGAACTCGATCCAGAGTTTGGAGCCCGAAGCCAGGAAGCCAGGAAACAATCCGCTCCGGCATCCTGCGACTCCTGTCATCCTGTCCAAGTCTGAGCCGAACCCAGCCAGCCACTCTGCGCCCTCTCTTAACCTCTGCGACCTCGGCGTTCCCGATCCCGGTCACCGCACCCTCAAGCCGCCACTCGCTCACGCTCGCAGCCACCATGTCCGCTGCCTCGATGCGCCCACTCGCTGGCGCTCGTGGGTACACCGGCGGGACTACCAAATCCGCTCGCGCTACGCGACCGGCACGAACGCCACGATCTGGTTCTGCTCGCGGTGATTTGACCAGAACTTCGTCCCATCCCACGTCAGTGCCCGGGCCTGGAACGGAATCCGCGCCACGTCCGCGATCACTGGGGTCGCGCCGCGGAGATCCATCCGGGTGAGCCAATACTCCAGGGTGTCCTCGGCGTCGGTGCCGGCGAGGTAGAGCGTTCCGTCGACGAACACCTGTCCGCAAATCCCATGCGGCGCCGCGATCACACGCTCCGGTTTTCCGTCGGCCGCGACCGCGACTACCTTCTTTGGATACCATTGGCTGACGTGCAGCCGCTGGCCGTCGTAGCTGAGCTGCGATCCCGTGTCGTCGGGGCACGGCAACGCAAAGTCCGGATCGAAGCCCTGACCCGGCACGCAGCGCCGGATAACGCGATGGTCCTCCGTCGTCTCGCTACAGAGCACGCGCAACTCCGAACCGACGACCGTGATTCCATAAGGGGTTCCCGGCGCGGCACACTCCCAGCCCACAGTCCACGTCGTCGGATTGATCGCATAGATGCGCTTCGTCTCGCGCGACCCCATCCAGAGTGTCGTGCCATCCCAGGCGAGCGACTGCGGTTTCGGAGCCGGTGAAGCGAGACGCTGGAGTTCCTGAATGTCCTTCATGGTGGACCGAGCTTGGCGAACGCGACCGTCAAGATGAGCACAAAATGGCGCCCGACCGGGACAGCAGCCGCACGATTTGGACCGGCACTGGCAGCGACGCGCGACCCGCCCCATCCTTTGAGATTATTGAGGATCGCACAATGGCGTGACGAACATGGCAACCAAACCTCCCGCGTCTTACGCCTCGGGCTACCACTGCCGAGTAGCCCTGCCCGTGAGGACCGTAAGCGCAGGGATTCGGGACCTGAGCACGGAGAAACCCGGATCGCCCTTGAAACGAACCTGCAGGCGCGACTCCCGTAGTGCGACTGGAGTCCGAACAAGATCGCGGACCAGCCCTCTGCGGCAGCGCACCGCTTTCGCCGGTCGGGGACTGACGCTACTCGTCGGGCACGAAAAAGGGCGGCCGGGTGGCCGCCCTAAAAGGATGCGAGGAAGCGCGTTTCAACTCAGGTCATTTCCAGACCACGCATCGTACCGGTGGAACCCGCAAACTTGTCCGCGTCGATGCCCATGCGCTGAATCATCGAGACGAACAGATTGCAGAGATTGTAGTTCCGGTTGTGTTCCCGATCGAAGCCGAGCTGCTGGCCGTGCTTGAAGCCGCCGCCCGCGAGCAGCGCCGGCATGTTGAAGCAGGTATGCTGGTTGGAATCGCCGAAGTTCGAACCGTAATAGATCATCGTCCGATCGAGGAGGCTCTCCTCGCCTTCGCTCGCGGACTTGAACTCCCCAAACATCTTGGCGAGGAGCTTCATGTGGCCGAGATCGAGGGCCTTCAACTGCGTGAGCTTGTCGTCGGACTTACCGTGGTGCGACAGGTTGTGATAGGTCTCGGTGATGCTCGTCTCCGCGATGCCCTCGACCACCGGGGTGGCGACGCTGTCGAGCATGAGGGTGACGTTGCGCGTCGAGTCGGTCTGGAACGCGAGCCGGGCGAGGTCATACATCGACTTCACCTTTTCCATGTAGGCGGCGGGGCTCGTGGGATCGACGGGCACGGCCGCATCGACCTTCGGCTTGGGTTTGCGCTCCCAGCCTTCGGACGCCTTCAACCGGCTCTCGAGGTCACGGACGCTCGTGAAGTATTGATCCATCCGCTCGCGATCATGCGCACTGAGGCTCTGGCCCAGCCGCTTGGCTTGGGAGGCGACGGTATCGAGGACGCTCCGGCCGGCCTCGAGCCGTTGCACCGTGGCCTCCACCTCAGCGGCACTGCCCTGGAGGAAGAGCTGCTTGAAGACTTCGGACGCCTTGTCCTCGGGCGGAATCGCGACGCCCGTTCCAGTGCAGGAGAGACTCTTGGCCCGCGTGTTCACCGCGAGCGTGATCGAAGGGAACCGGGTCAGCATGCCGATCCGCTCCGCCATGAATTGATCGAGCGAGATGGTGTTGCGGAACGAACCGCTGCCCGGATGAGGCGCGGCCGTGATGAAGCAAACCTCGGCAGGGTGACCACCATCGACGTTCGGGTAGGACACGCCGCTGAACACCGTGAAGTCCTTCCGGTGCTCTTGGAGCAACTGGAGATACTCCGAGGGCTTGTAATCCTTTTCGCTGCCTTCGGGGAAGAAATTGCGCGGGATCAGGCCAAGGTTGTTATTGATGGCGAAGAAGCGGCGCGGCTTCGCGTCCGGCGCGAGGGCTGACCCGCTGCTGGCGGCGCGGCTAAAGGCGGGCCGCATCACATCGAGAAAGGGCAAAGCGAGGGCAATGCCGCTACTCCGTAAAAAGTGTCGCCGCGACAGGGGCTGCCGGGTGGCGATAAACGGGCCGTAGGCTTGGGGCTTCGAGGTCATAGGGAAATGGAATCGCTCACAGGTTTTCGGAAAGGATGCTGATGTTGGCTCAGGCCGAGATCGGCGGGGCGAGCCACAGCGCAAGGCGCTGGTACTCGACGTTGAGGTCGAAACGAAGCTCGTCGTATTTGCCCTGATCGAACGCGGCCTGATTCATCGCGTCGCGGCGGGCCTTGAAGCCGTCGACGAGCGTCTTCACGAACGCGGCGTGGGCGGCGTCGGTGTCCTTCGCCAGCATCGCATCGAAGCGAACCAGCTCGGCATCGAGCGCCGCGAGCAGCCCCTTTTGCTCATCGGTATAGGAGGGACGCGCGGAGGCGGCCGGCGTCTCCGCAGCCTGGCTCCGGGCGACAAAACCGATTACCAGCAGGGAAAGGAGGGTGAGAAACCGCAGCGAGCGGCGCGAAGCGGAACCAAGGTTGAGGCGCATGGGGATAAGAGGATTGAAGGTCACTTGCTGCGGAAGAGATCACTCTGGACCAGTTCGTGGATCAGGTTCTTCACGCCGTATTGGCTGGCCGCGGCCGACTGGACGATCTGGTCGATCTTGGCGCGATCGCTGAAACGCACGCGGGCACCAGTGGCGAACACCGACATCTGGCGGGTGAGATTGCGCGCGATCTGGGCTTCGTCGGCCAAGAGGAGTTTCTTGAAGTCGCGAACGTCCTTGAAGGCCCGGCCGTCGGCAAGTTCGCCGCTCGGGTCCACCGGTTGCGCATAGTGAAACGCGAACGGCCAGCCGTTCTTGCCCACGCCGAGTTCCGGCGTCGCGAGCTTCGACTCCGCCCGATAACGATCCCGCGCGCCGCCCATCACATCGAAACCCTCGAGGGCAAAGCCCGGCGGATCGATTTTGCGATGGCACATGGCGCAGCTCTCGTCCGCCCGGTGTTTGTCCAACTGTTGCCGAATCGTGACGGCGCCACGGATGTCGGGCTCCACGGCCGGCACGGCCGCCGGGGGCGGCGGAATTTCATAACCGATAATCCGTTCCATGATCCATTTGCCGCGCAGGACTGGTGAGGTCGTCGTGCCATTGGCGGTCACCTTCAGGACACTGGCCTGGGTCATGACCCCGCCGCGTACGCTCCCCTTGGGCAGATCGACGCGACGCATCGCATAGCCGGTGATTCCGGGCAGGCCGTAAAGCGTCGCGAGCCGGCCATTCACGAAGGTGAAGTCCGAATCGATGACGTTCCGCGCCGGCAGGTTCCTGGCCACCAGCTCGGTGAAGAACAGCCTCGTCTCCGCCAGCGAGGCCTCCACGAGCGAGTCGTCGAGGTAGTAGTCGTTATAGAGGGTGGTTGACGGCGTGGTGTCCTCGATCCGGCGCACTTCGAGCCAGTAGTCGAGGAAGGCATTAACGAACCGCTGCGAACGCGGGTCCGCGAGCATCCGGTCCACTTCCGCCCGCAACACCTCGGGCCGGCCGAGTTCGCCGCGGGCCGCCTTGGCGCGCAGTGCGGCATCGGGTTCGGAATTCCAAAGAAAGAGCGCGAGCCGGGTCGCCAGCGCGGGATCCTCCAGCTGGCCGGGCTTGTCGTCCACGAACAGGAATCCCGGCGAAGCCAGGACCGCGGTGTAACCCGACAACATCGAGCTCGCGAAACCGGCACCCGAGTCGAGGCGCGTCTTGATCAGATCGAGGAAGAGTTTCACGTCCACCTCTTCGACCGGGGTCCGATACACGCGCTTCAGGAAACTGCGCAGCAGGCGATCGGCATCCGACATGGGATTGGTCGATTCGACCTCGACGACCGCCTGACGAACCGCGGAAACGTTGGCGATGCCGGGACCGCCCGCCCCACCCCCGCGACCGAGGCCCATGGAACGCGCCTTCACCGCCGCGCGGAAATGGACACTGGATCCCTCGGGAACCGGCTGCTCCGTCGTGGCCGCCGCCCCACCCCGGGCGCCGCGCGCTCCGCGGGCACCCCGTCCGCCCGCCGCCGCCGGCTCGGACGCCACCGTGTCGATCGCCACGCCGTTCGTGGCTCCCGCCCCCACCGGCTTCATCGGCAGATCGCCGAAGAGCAGCTGGTAGCCGGAGGTCGTGTTCTCGTCGAAAAGGGGACCTTCAATTTCCATCCAACGAAAGGCCACGCCGGGCATGCCATCGCGGCGGGCCAGCGGATTCGTGTAGCCATCCGGGATGCCCGTCGGGCGCGAGCGGAAGAAACGCGTGGCGTCCGTCATCAGGTACTCGTTGGCCGCCAGCCAGATTTCGCCGAGTTCGTTCGTGGTTGGATCGGGCGTGATCTCGAAGCCCCCGAGCAGGCGGTTGACCGGGCCACCCTTGGCGTAGACGGAGATCGGCTCCGATCGGCGGCCGCGGGAAACGTCCCAGAAATTCGGCCGGTGCCACTCCGCCGGCAGGTTGGCGATCGCCTGCGCGTCGCCGTCCTTGTTCGTTCCGCCGATGAAGGAAATGGTGGGAACGCGCACGCCATTCGGGCCGACCCACACGGTGTAACCGCTAAAACGCATCCGGTAGCGGCCGGCCACCGGCGCCCGGAAACCCGTGATCCAGTTGGAATTGAAGCCCGTCACATAGCTGCTCGCCGTCCAGGCCATCGCCTCCTGCTCGCGCTTCGCCGGATCGGCGTCGCCGACCGTGATCGGCGCCGTGCGCATCAGCACGTCGGGATCAGGCTGCGAGTTGACGATCGGAAAGCGGCCGCGATCCGGATTACCGTCGCCGGAGGCGTACGGCATGCTCTCGCGGGCATAGTAGCGCTTCAGCACGGTGGGCGGCTGCACCAGCTTGACGGCCATCGCCTGCCGCAGCGCGTAATCCGCCGCACTCATGTAGCGGGCCATGTGCACGTGCGACACATCCAGCGCGTCGGCGACCTTGTTGAAGCGCGAGGACTCGCCGTCCTCGGGCAACTGATCCTTCACCTCGATCCACGGCGCGGAAAGGATGTCGCGGAGCACGTTCTCATATTCCGATCGGTTGAGCCGGCGTCGCGTGGCGCGACCGAAGCTGGCCGTGGACGCTTCCTCGGTCGTTACCAGCGTGGTCGAGACCGTCTTGAGGAAGATACCGAGTTCGGCGGTCGCTGGCTGCTTCTTCTCCTTGGGCGGCATCTCGCCGTTCTGCAGGCGATCATAAACCTTCACCCAGGTCGCGAAGTTCGCGGCGTCGGTGGGCACATAGCCAAGGGACGTCAGGTCGAGGCCGCCCTCCTTGTCCACGTCGTTATGGCAGCTCGAGCAAAACTGATCGGTAAAGGCGGTGACTGCGTCAGTCGGAAACGCCGCCGCGGCCTGCGCCGAATACAACGCGCACGTCACCAATGCGCTGGCCGCCAGGGCACCAAGCCGGGAACGGGAAATCCGACGATTAAGGGCAGACAAGGGAGTCGAACAGAGCTTCATGAAGGGAATACCAAAGGGGACTTCGCGCGACGGGAGGAGGGAGATTTCCTGAAAGACGCACCACAGCAGAGAAAGGGGTACGGTCCCGGACGAAAGGCAAATATTTGCGGCGGCGGAGCAAACCGAACCACCGCCCGACTTTACAACGGCCCGCGCCACCGCATCTTTACTCGAATTGCCCGCCATGAAAACCCCCATGCTTTGGCTCCTTCTCCTGCTGGCTTCGACCTTGGCGTACGGCGCCCCCTTCGAAGGCCGGTTGCACCTCCGCCGCGCCGAACCGCCGGGCGAGCCTCACGACATCATCTATAGCATCAAAGGCGACAAGGTCCGCGTCGAAGTCATCCGGGATCGCGTCAACTCGTTCCTCACCGACACCACGAAACAGGAAACCACGGCGATCCTCGAGGACGACATGGCGTATCTCACGATGTCATCCTTGGCGCCCGTGCCCGGCGGTCCGCGACTCGAGAAGACCGACGAGAAAACGAGCATCCTCGGCCACCCGGCCCAGAAATATCTGCTCTCGTCCGACGAGGGCACCACCGAGCTCTGGCTGGCGGAGGGTTTCGGCAAGTACACCGGTTTCGGCGAGGGCTATGAAAAACCGCCCCAGCAACTGCCCAACATCGACGTAGCCGAATCCCCTCTCCCCTGGTCGTGGGAATATGCGCTCGCCGGCCAGCCGCTGTTTCCCCTGCGCGTCATCACGCGCGACTCCATCGGCACCGAGCTCTTCCGGCTCGAAGTGAAAGCCATCTCGCCGAGTCCGCTGTCCGAAGGACTGTTTCGCCCGTCATCGAACTACAAGCAGCTCGAGACCTGGCCGGAGACGCCGAGAGCGTAGGGATTTTCGTTTTTGGATTCTCGATTTTGGATTTCCATTCCACGGTAGCTGCGAGCGTGAGCGAGTGGCCCTGGACATTTTGGATTTTGGATTCTCGATTTTCGATTGGGCCGCAAATTCGCCAACGTTCGTTCGCAGATTTCCGTCAGGGTCCCTCAATCCAAAATCGAGAATCCAAAATCGAAAATCCATGAAGCCCGCGCTCCTGGCCCTTTTCCTTGCGGCCGTCGCCACCCTGCCCGCCGCGCCGTTCGAGGGCCGGATCAATCTGCAGCGCGCGACCGTGCCGGACGAGCCGCATGATCTCATCTATCGCGTGAAGGGAGACAGGAACCGCGTCGAGGTGATGCGCGACCGCGTGACCACGTTCCTCACCGACACGAAGACGCGGAAGACCACGGTCATTCTCGAGGATGACATGGCCTATCTCATCCTGCCATCGTTCGAGGCTTCTCGCGACGGCCCGATCCTGGAGAAGACCGGGGAGAAGGCCGGGCTGCTCGGCTATCCGGTGCAAAAATACGTCGTCGGGTCCGACGAGGGCACGACCGAGCTCTGGCTCGCCGAGGGCTTCGGAAAATACACGGGCTTCGGCGAGGGCTTCGAGAAGCCGCCCGGGCACGTCCCGGGCGTGGACGTACCATTGCCGCCCGACCCGGCGCCATGGGAATGGGCCCTGATGGGCCAGCCGTTGTTTCCGCTCCGGGTGGTCACGCGCGACGATTCCGGCCGTGAGACTTTCCGGCTCGAAGCCCGCACGATCGTGCCCCAGCCCCTGCACGACCGCCTGTTCCTGCCGTCGTCCACGTATCGGAAAGTCGAGACCTGGCCTTAGGATTTTGGATTTTCGATTCTCGATTCTCGATTGCCGTAGCCGCGAACGCCCGCGAGTGGATCGCTCGTAAGGAACAGCCCGTCCCGCTTTCAGGCGGGACGATCAACCCGGATCAGCCGAAAGGCGGAAACGCATCTTTCGTCACGTTGGGCCCACGGCCTCGGCCCGAGAGCCGTCCCCTCGCGGGCGCTCGTGGCTACCCAATCCAAAATCGAGAATCCAAAATCCAAAATTTCTTCAGTGCAGCGTGCCGAAACCGAACAATTTGTGGATGTTCGGATCGTCGAGAAACTGGATCGTCGTGGCCGGGCCGAGGTTGGTGTCGCCGGTCCACGAGCGCAGCGCCCAGACGATTTTCTTGTCGGGCGAGACCTCGATCGCCTGGACGGGCGCCCACTCGTCGGGTGTCATCCCGGGGCGCCAGGCGGTCTCGTTGTTGACGGTGATGAGCGTATTGCCGTTGGGGAGACGCGACGCGACGTGGGATTTGTCGATCACATAGCCCTGCGCCTCGGCATCGGCCCGGGTGAACTTCCAGACGATCTCGCCCTTGGGATCGAGTTCGAGCACCTCGGTCCGCATCGTGTTCACCAGCGTGTTGCCATTCTTCAGCCGCTCGACCGACCACGGGCTCGGCACCTTCGCGGACCAGACCTTCCGCCCGTATTCGTTGATCTCCACGACCTCGTTCGCATTGGTGTAGGCGAGCAGCACCGTGCCCCGCGGCGTCAGCCGCATCCGGCGCATCTGCATGTGCACGTAGCGCGGCGCCTGCAGGTTCGCGGACTCGGACAGCGGCACCGTAATCTCCTGTTCGATTTCCCCGGTGTTGATGTTGGCAATGACGATGCTGCCGGTGGGCTGGCCCGACTGGAGGAAGATCACGCGGCTCTTGCCGATCGGCTGGACACCGTGGATCTCGTGCTCTTCCGGCTTCACGGTGCGGCGCCAGACGACCTTCTTGTCGGGCGTCACAATCTGTACCCCGAAGCCGTGGGCGAAGAGGATGTTCCCGTTCGGGAGCAGGGTCGCATCGCTATACGGACCCTGCGCCGTGGGGTCGGAGTAGCGCCAGACCACCTTGCCCCCCTTGACGATCTGGATGCCCTTGTCGTCGCGCGCCGCCAAGTGGGCCACGAGGAGAAAGTCGCGCTCGAGAAGACCCTTGCCCGGGAGCGTCGCTGGAGCCTGCGGCTTGTCGAACACCACGGCCTTCTTCTCCTTCGCCGCCGCAGGTGCCTTGGCATCCTGCGCCCCATGGAGCGCGAGACCCGTCGCGACGACGACCGTGAGACCGAAAATCAAAAAGAGAGAGGAACGAGGGGTATGCATGGGAGGGGATGCGGACTGTATTCGCGCGGGGCCTCGGGCCAAGGGGATTAGTTCGGGCGCAGCAAGACTGCGCCCCCAAGAAGAGGAAAGAATCCTGCCCTCAACTCTCAACTCACCTTCCCAACAACTCCTCGGCGTGCGCCAGCGCGCTCTTCGCGGAACGGTCGCCGAGCATGCGGGCGAGTTCGCTGACGCGGGTCTTGCGGCTGGCCTGGATGGGGGCAATCGCGACCTGGGCACGATCCTTGGATTGATCCTTTGTCACCACCAGATGACACGTCGCGCGCGCGGCGACTTGCGGGAGATGCGTGACGCAGAGCACCTGGTGATGCTGCGCGATGGCGGCCATCTTCTCACCGACGACGCGGCCGATTTCACCGCCCACATTCGCGTCCACTTCGTCGAACACGAGGAGCGGCACTTCGTCGAGGTCGGCGAGCACGGTCTTCAACGCGAGCATCACACGGGCGAGTTCGCCGCTCGAGGCAATGCGGCTCAGCGCCAGCGGTGCTTCCCCGACATTGGGGGAGAACAGGAACTCGGCGCCGCAATCGCCAGTCGGTGCGAGTTCGACGCGCGGCACGATTCGCACGGCAAACTCGGCCTTCGCAAACCCGAGCTGGGCGATGCTGGCGGCCGCGACTTTGGAGAGCTCGCGCGCAGCCTTGTCGCGGCGGGTGCGGAGCGCCTGCGCCTCTTTCTTCGCCTGCTTGGACGAAGCGTCGATTTCCTGTTCGAGCCGGGCGAGCGTGCCCGCGAGATCACCCTGCACGTCGAGGCGGCGGCGCATGGACTCCCGCGCCGCGGCGACCGCCGCGAGATCGCCACCGTGCTTTCGCTTGGTCTCGAGCCAGGTGTTCATCCGCGCCGTGAGATCCCCGGCCTGTTCGGGATCGAACTGCAGTTCCTGGCTCAGCGCGGAGAACTCGCCCCCGAGTTCGTTCAACTCGACGGCCGCGGAGGCGAGCCGATCGGCGAGCGGCTTGCTCGCGGCATCGAGGCCCTCGAGCTGGCGCGCCTCGCGGAGGAGTGCCGCCACCTGCGTTTGCACGCCGTCGTCGCCGATCAGCCCAATGGCGAGCGCGGACGAAAGCTCGATCAACTCCTGCGAGCGACTCAGCCGCTGGAAATCGCGTTCGAGAGCCTCGATCGCCTCGGACGTCAGATCGAGCGCGTCCATCTGCTGCAGTTGCCGGCGCAGGAAGTCGGCCTGCTCCGGCGAGAGGCTGGCCTCGCCGGTCAACTCGTCGCGCCGGGCCACCGCGTCGCGCCACGTCTGATAGGCGGCCTGGTACCGTGCGAGGAGCTCGCCGTGACGGCCAAAAAGATCGAGCAGCTCGAGCTGGCAGCTTTCCTTGAGCAGCCGGCGCGGCTCGGCAGGGCCGTGGAAATCGATCCAGTGCTCACCCAGCCGCTGGAGCGCGGCGAGCGTCGCGAAGCTGCCGTTCACGGTGATCTTCGGGGCCTTCTCCCGCGGAAGGCTGCGCCTGAGTAGCAAAACGCCCTCCTCGCATGCCGGCAGGCCCAGTTCGCCCAGAATGCCGTCGATGCGGCGTGGGTCGGTGAAATACAGGCTGGCCTCGACCTCGGCGGCGGGCGCGCCCTGCCGGATGACGGTCTTGTCCGCCCGCTCGCCCGCGAGCAGGCTGAGCGCACCCAGCAGGATGCTCTTACCCGCCCCGGTCTCTCCGGTCACCGCCGTGAAGCCCGCTTCGAAGTCGAGCGACACTTCCTCGAGCAGCGCGAGGTTCCGGATCCGAAGCGATTGCAACATGACGCGATGAGGGCACGAAATACCGGCGCGGATCAAGCGGCAGATTCACCCCGAACGCGCGCGAGGTCGAAAAGCGCGATCGCGGGGCAGAAACCGCGAAGATTTCCGGATCCGACCGGCCGCGAGTACCGAGAATTTTCCTTGCCGATCCGCGCTGGGGTCATGCTTACTCCCCGACTCCCTTAGTGCGGACTCTTAGCTCAGTTGGTTAGAGCACTTCCTTGACATGGAAGGGGTCACAGGTTCGAGTCCTGTAGAGTCTACGCTGCCGAGAGGAAGAACGCCGAGAGAGCGTCTTCACAGGGCGAAAAGCCGAACGACCCGCCACCTTGGCGCGCAAAGGCATTCGCACCAAATCGCTGAGAACTCACCCGATCAGGGGAGGCCGCCCCGGAATCGCCGCGCCAACGTCGCAAACGTAAGCCCGATCTTAATCTGCAAAGGGCTACGCGATCAGTTGGGGCGCCGCAACGGGGCCCCTGAGTTTCAGAGCAGCGCTTCTGCTCCCGGAGAAATCAGATAAACGGAAATCCGGGACCACGAATTCCAGACTCTACCTCCGATTTGCTTACCGCAGGTCAGGTCCCTGCCACGGCGTCGCGCCGCCGCGCTGGATATGGACGCTCAGTGACGCCTGCATTTCGCGCGCGATTTCCTGATGTTGGGCAACGACGTCGGTCTGCTCCTTGGGATCGTCTTTCAGATTGTAGAGCTCGAGCGGCGAATAGGGATCGTTTTGCAACAGTTTCCAGTCGCCGCGAATCAGGGCGTGATAGGCCTTGCCGCCGTACGCCGGGCCTCCCTCGCGGCGAACGAAATAGAGGTCGCGCGGCCCGGCCGGGGCGGGGTGCCCGCGTAGAATGGGCAGCAGGCTGACAGCGTCCAGGCCGGCCGGTCGGACCACTCCGGCGGCTTCGAGGCAGGTGGCAAAAATGTCGAACGTCAGACCGGCGTAGTCCGACCGAGAGCCGGCGGAGATCGTGCCCGGCCAGCGGGCGATGAAGGGCACCCGCAGACCGCCCTCGTAGTGGCTTTGCTTGCCGTCACGCCAGGGGTCGTTGTTTTGCGCGTGGGGCAGTGAACCGCCGTTGTCGGAGCAAAACACCACGAGGGTCGTGCGATCGAGGCCGGTTTCGCGCAGCGCCGCCAGCACGCGGCCGATGCCGTCATCGAAATGCTCGACGAGTGCCACGTTGGCGGCGCGCGCCGGTTCCATGCCCGGGGCGCGCTGGCGCACCCGTTCCAGCCAGGCGGCGGGCGGCTCGATCGGGAAATGCGGGGCGTTGTAGGCGAGATAGAGGAAAAACGGTTCCGGCGCCGCGGCCCGTTCACGCAGGTAGTCGCAGGCCCAACCGGTAAAGAGGTCCGTGGCGTGTCCCGGCGCCGTGATGACCTCCTGGTTGCGCCGGAGGTAATTATTCCCGTGGCGGAGATGCGTCGTGTAGCTGTCCATCATGTCGCCGAGAAAGCCGTGGAAAAAATCGAAACCGCGTTCGTTGGGCGTGTTCGGGGTGGTGAGGCCGAGGTGCCATTTTCCCACGAGGGCGGTGTGGTAGCCGGCCGTGCGCAGCTGGTTCGCGAGCGTGGGGAGGCCGGGTGCGAGGTGGCCGAAGGAGTTGGCGGCCTGGGTGCGAATCACCCCGGGAACACCCGCGCGGTCGGCGTAACGGCCGGTCAGAAGGGCGGCGCGCGTCGGCGAGCAGACGGTGCCATTGGCGCGCATCGTGGTGAAGAGCATGCCGTCGGCCGCCAGGCGATCGAGGTGCGGGGTGCGAACGTCGCTTTGAGGACGGAAGGCGGAGACATCGCCGTAACCGTGATCGTCGGCGAGAATCACGAGGAGATTCGGCCGGACCGTCGCGGCGGCCGCGGCGGCGATTGAAACCGCGACGAGGGAGACCAGCAGGAGCAGCGAAGAAAACAGTCTCATGCCTGCAAAACGGCACGGGCCGGACCGGCGAGGCAAGGGTCAAAAAAAAAGAGGGCGATCGAAACGGATCCAGATCGATCGTCGAGAACCGCTGCGCTCCTCGCGCCGTCCCAGCACTCGATTTTGTCATCTGTTAGATGACAAGTAGGGCGGCTGCGAACCGAAGAATTTCGCTGCGCTCCCGTTGAGCCGGCCGTCGTTGCGGGCTGGGGTTGCGATCTCCGCGCGCTCCGATCAAGCCAAGGCGTATCCTCAGCCCGGTTCCGGCCAGCAAGTCCCTACCCCTATCAGCGATGCACCTCCGCCCCAAGTCCCTGAGCGCGTTCCTTCTTCTCGCGGCCGCTGGCTTCGCCCAAGTGTCCCCTTCGCCGCGGCAAATCCCGGTTCCTGTCAGTGCCGCGGAGGCCAACATGGAGAATGCCCACCGGGAAATCTGGCGGCGGTTTGTCGATGAACACGGCATCCTGATTGATTTTTCGGATACGAACGGCGCGTTTGCCCGGCCCACGGCGGAAGAGTTTCGGCAGAATAAACCCAATGCGCTGGGTTGGTGGACGCCCACCGAAAATGGGTCCATGTTCAACGGCCTTTATCTGGATGGAATCTGCCAGCGCTGGCTGCATCGCCGGGAGGAAGCCGACCGCGTCAAAGCCAGAAAACTGGTGCAGGGACTGCTGCTCCTGGCCTCCGTTGGCGACACGCCGGGCTTCATCGGGCGCGGCCTGGCAACGGATGGCAAAACGCCGCCGTCGATGGGCTCGAACGACCAGACTTCACCCTGGTTCTATGGGCTCTGGCGTTATCTGGACTCCGGCATGGCGGCACCGGACGAGCGGCAAAGAATCGTCTCCAAGATGGTGGAGGTTGCCGACTCCCTGCTCGCGACGGAATGGCGCCTTCCCACCACCTCCTATGCTCCGGCCCGTTACCGTAATTCGTTTGGGATCTTCACCTGGGAAGGCGCGCCGCGCCTGCTGTTCATCCTGAAAGCCATGCATCAGGTGACCCGCGATGCGAAGTGGGACAGGCTTTATCAGGACGCCGCTCGCGAGGTCGGTGGTGAACCCCGGCGGAGCCGTCTCCAGATTTGCGCCGACGGCATGCGCTTCGACAAACCGAAGCAGTATCGCTGGACCGGAGTGACGAGCACGGTCGATGTTCGAGCCTTGTGGGAGATGGAAACCGATCCGGCCATGCGGGCCGCCTATGAGCAGGGATTAATCGCCAGCGCGCGGAGTGCGGCGGCCGACATCTCCCGCTGGCACCAGTTGGACCACCAGGACCTGAAACCCTTTTTGCACGATTGGCGGAGCCTGAACCAACTGTGGAAACCGCAGCACACCGAGCAGGACGCGCTGGATGTTTCGCAGACGCAGCTGAATGAATTGGTCAGGCTGTCTCCGCGGCGCGATCAGGAACTGGGCTTGGTGCGGGAGCCGCTGTGGATGGCGTGGATTGTGACGCTGGCTCCCGATCCGGCTTTGGTGGACCGGCATCGGACTGAAATCCTGGGCGCCCTTGGCCACTATCAGTACGACCGGCTTCACTATTCCCAGTTTTTCCCCGCCGAGGCAGTCTGGTTTCGACTGCAGAAGCCGACGAGCCGTTCACGCTGACCCGCCTCCGATCCAGGAATCCAGTTTCCTCTCGCTCACGGGACTGGCCGACGCCCCGCGACGAACACCGAACTGCCGGCGCCCGACGCCAGCCCGGCGCGTTGCCAGGCGAATTCCGCCGCCGCCAGCCCGGCAAACCCGGCCTCGATCAGCGCCGGATAAAGCTGCACATCGCTCGTGGGTCGCGCCGGCCGGAAAAGTTTCCGCCGGGCCGCGATCAGCGGGAGGGGCAGCAGGTTCGCATAGCTCGCAAATTCCACCGTGAGACCGGCCGCCCGAAAGTGCCCGGCCAGCTCCGGCCGCGTGTAGCGGTGCTTCGTCTCACAGGTGTCGTCGTGATAGGACCACAGCCAGGCGTAGGCCGGCACGTTCACCAGCACGATGCCCCCGGGCCGCACCACGCGGGCGAACTCCCGCAGGGCCCGCGCGCCATCCTCCACCTGACAGACCACGTCGGCCGAAACGACCGCGTCGAAGCTGCCGTCGGCGAACGGCAGTTCCGTGATCGAACCCTGCACGATCTCCGCCCCCGTGCGTTCGCGCGCCAGCGCGCAGGCCAGCGGCATGAAATCGAGACCGGTGGCGCTCCAGTCCGGGTTGGCCGCGTGCAGCGCCTTGATCAACCCGCCCGTGCCACAGCCGGCGTCGAGCAGCCGGGCCGGGCCCGTCGGCAGCAGCCGTGCCAGCCAGTGGACGTGCCGGCGGTTAAGGGCGTGAAAATACCACATCCGCTCCTCGACCTCGCTGAGCTTGCGGTATTCGTCCAACTGCATTCGGCCAGACCAGTTTTCCACCGGGCTGGCGGCTGGCGACGCAAAATTTGCCACCCGCGGTGGCACTGACATCAAGGCGGCGTGCGCCTCCTTGCGTTCCTGCAGACCCCCGCCGGCACCGTGCTACGCTATGCCTTGTCGCTGGCCCTGCTCGGCTGGCTGGCTGGCCAGGTGGAGTGGGCGCGTCTGGGCGGCCTGCGCGGCCTCGACTGGTCCCTCGCGCTGCCAGCCCTCCTGCTGGCCGGAGCCGCCTACCCGCTGCAGGCCTGGCGCTGGCAAATCCTGTTGCACGCCCAAGGACTCTTCCTCTCCGCCGGCTGGGTTCATCGGGTCTTCTGGATCGGCCAGTTCTACAATTCCTTCCTGCCCGGCGGCGTCGCCGGCGACGCCGTGCGCTTCGGCCATCTGTGGCGGGTCCATCCCGAACGCAAAGCCGCCGCCGCCGCGAGCCTGGTGGCCGACCGTCTGCTCGGCCTCGGCGCGCTGCTCGCCCTCGCGGCTCTGGCGCTCGGTCTGCACCTCGCCCTCGCTCCCGGCGGCGCCGAACTGCAGATGCTGCTCGCCGCCAGTCTCGCCGCCTTCGGCCTGCTCCTCGCCGCCGGCTGGAGCGCAACCCGCACGCGCTGGTGGGAACCGCTCTCGGCCCGGCTGCTCGGCGCGCCACGCGCCGCGAGCCTGCATGACGCCGCCGTCGCCCTCGGGGTCCGCCACGCGGCGCTCACCGCAGCCACCGTGATCAGCGTCGGAGTGTGGCTGGTGGACTGCGTTTCCCTGTGGCTGCTCGCGCGCAGCGTCGGACTTGAGATCGGCCTGCTCGGCATGACGGTCGCGGCAGCCGGAGCCTATGTGGCCGCGGCCCTGCCCATCAGCATCGGCGGCCATGGCGTGCGCGAGGGCACTCTGGTCGCCATGCTGGCCACGCTCGGTCTCGCGACCGCGGCCGATGGGCGCGTCGCGACGCTCGCCCTGGCTTTCTGGGCCGTCTCGATCGGCTGGAGCCTGGTCGGCGGATTGGTCTGGCTGGTAGCGGGTGGGACCGGCGCCCCCGCGGTCAGCGAAAAATAATCCGCGACTGGCATGCGGGCCGCTTGAGCAGCCTCTCGGTACAAGCCGCGCTACCGGATGATCC
>CAINHV010000082.1 GCA_903848965.1 uncultured Opitutia bacterium
GGCTCGCGCCGGTGGCCATGCTCGTCCTGAGCGCGGTGGGCGGGGGATTCAGCTACCTCAAGGGCTGGCTCGTCTCGCTCGCCAGCGACGGAATCGCGCGGCGGGTGAAGAACGATCTCTACGACCACCTGAACCACCTGCCGGCGCGGTATCATGATCGCAGCGACACGGGCGATCTCGTGCAGCGTTGCACAAGCGACGTGGAGACCATGCGGCAGTTCCTCGCCAGCCAGATCGTGGAGATCGGCAATGCCCTCGTGCTCGCCGGCGTCGCCCTGCCGCTGCTGCTTTCACTGAGCGTGCCGATGACGCTGGTCTCGTTTTCGCTCGTGCCGCCGCTGGTGTTCTACGGCTACTTCTATTTTCGGCGCGTGAAGCATGTCTTTCGGCAGGTGGATGAGGCGGAGGGAGCGCTGACCGCCGTGATTCAAGGCAACTTGACCGGCATCCGCGTGGTGCGGGCCTTTGCGCGACAGGACTTCGAACGGGAGAAGTTCTCCGGTCCGAATGCACAGTATCGCGATCGCAGCCTGCGCCTGCTGCGGTTGCTGTCTTGGTATTGGTCGGTGAGCGACCTCGTCGCGCTGAGCCAGCTCGGCCTCACGCTGATGGTCGGTGCCCACTGGGTGACCACGGGCGAGTTGAGCGTGGGTGTGCTCTTCGCGTTCCTCGCCTATCTGGCGATCCTGCTCTGGCCGGTGCGCCAGATGGGCCGGGTGTTGACCGATCTGGGCAAGGCGACCATCGCGCTCGGCCGGATCCGCGAAATCTTCGCGGTGGAACGCGAGCCTGAGTTCGGCCCCGGGCAGCCGGTCCGTCCCGCGCCGACCACCCCGTTCCAGGGTGCGATCTCAATCCGCGATCTCCGGTTCAGTCATGGCAGCGAACTCGCGGCGTTGAACGGCCTCTCCTTCGACGTCGCCCCGGGCGAGACCCTCGCGATCCTCGGACCTTCGGGTTCCGGCAAGAGCACGCTCATGCATCTCCTGCTGCGGCTCTACGATTACACCGAGGGCGAGATTCGCTTCGACGGGGAGGAACTGCGCGGCCTCCCCCGCCAGTGGATCCGCCGCCAGATCGGGGTGGTCATGCAGGAGCCGTTTCTCTTTTCCCGGACCCTGAAGGACAATCTGCGCTTCGGCCGGGGCGATGCCCCCGATCACGAGATCGAGGAAGCCGCCCGGGCCGCCTGCATCCATGAGACGATCCTTACGTTCGAGCAGGGTTACGACACCCTGATCGGCGAACGCGGCATCACGCTCTCCGGCGGGCAGCGCCAGCGTGTCGCAATTGCCCGCGCCGTGTTGAAACGGCCACCACTGCTCATCCTCGATGACGCCCTCAGTGCCGTCGATGGGGAGACCGAGAACCTGATCCTCGATGCGCTCCAGCAACGGCGCGGCCGAGCCACGACGCTCGTGATCGCCCACCGGCTGTCGACGCTGGCCCAGGCCGATCGCGTGATCGTCCTCGATCATGGGCGCATCATCCAATCCGGCCGCCACGCCGATCTGGTGGCGATGCCGGGCCTCTATCGCCGCCTCTGGGAAATCCAGACGAACGTTGAGGCCGAGTTCATGACCACCCTCGGCCCGTCGCGCTAGATGGCTATGCTACTTCATATTCGAGGTCGGGGCGCAGAGTTGCTGCGCCCCTCCGCCTAATCGCGCGTTCCCATGTCCGCCCCTTCTCTCATACCGGAAGACGAATTTCGCGCCAAGCTCGATGCCGGGCTCTGGTGGAAGATCTTTCGTCGCGCGCTGCACCTGCGGCGCTACCTCGGGCCGCTTTTCGTGACGGCGATCCTCCTCGCCGCCTGCGATGCCGCTTTTGCCCATGTCACGCGCTGGGTGATCGACGGGGTGATGCGCGATGGCGTCAACGCGGCCTTCACGCGCTACATCGTGGTCTACGCGGGCCTCACGCTCCTGCTCTGCAGCGGCGTCTGGGTTTTTATCGAGATGGCGGGCAATATTGCCAATCGGCTCGCGCATGACATCCGGCGGGACGGCTTCGATCGGCTGCAGGAGCTGGAGTTCGCCTTCTTCGACACGCGTCCCGTGGGCTGGCTGATCACGCGGCTGACCGGCGACTGCGATCGGCTTGCCCGGATCATCGCGTGGGGCCTGCTCGATATCGTCTGGGGGCTGAGTTACCTCCTCATGATTGCCGTGAGCCTGCTGGTGATGAACTGGCGGCTCGGGCTGATCGTCCTCGCCGTGGTGCCGGCGCTCGCCGTCATCTCCCGCTACTTCCAGAAAAAGATGCTCCTCAGCGCGCGGGAGATTCGAAAGCACAACTCCCAGATCACGGCTTCGTTCAACGAATCGATCCAGGGTGTCCGCACGACCAAGACCTTCGTCCGGGAGCGGGAGAATCTCGCCGACTTCGAGGCGCGGACGCAGCAGATGTTCGCCGCCGCCGTGCTCAACGCCCGGCAGAATGCGATCTACTACCCCATCGTGACGACGCTCGGCAGCGTGGCCGCCGGGCTGGCCCTGTGGCGCGGCGGTTTGCTCGCCCTGGACGACAGCCTGACGCTTGGCACGCTGGTCGCCTTCATCAATTTCGCGGGCCAGTTCTTCCTGCCGATCAATCAGCTCGCGCTGAAGCTCACCGAGATGCAGGGCGCCCAGGCTGCCGGCGAGCGGGTGATGGGCCTGCTCGCGACCGAACCCGCGATCCTGGACAGCGCGGCCGTCCGGCAGCGGCTGGCAACGGCGGCGCCCGCGGTGGGTTCCGCGCTGGCCCCCGATGGATTTGCGCGGGTGATCGAGGCCGTCGAATTTCGGAACGTCTCGTTCCGCTACGCCACCGGCCCCGCGGTGCTCACCGACTTCAATCTCACGGTCCGCGCGGGCGAGACCATCGCGCTGGTTGGCCCCTCGGGTGGCGGCAAGAGCACGATCGTCTCGCTGGCGTGCCGGTTCTACGAGCCGACCGAGGGTCAGGTCCTGATCAATGGGATCGATTACCGCGAGCGGTCGCTGGGCTGGCTGCAATCCCAGTTGGGCATCGTCCTGCAAACGCCGCACCTCTTCAAAGGCACGGTGCGCGAGAATATTCGCTATGGCCGACTGAACGCGACGGACGCGGAGATCGAGGACGCGGCGAAACGCGTCAATGCGCACGACTTCATCATGCGGATGGAGCAGGGCTACGACACGCCCGTCGGCGAAGGCGGCAACCGCCTCTCCAGCGGCCAGCGGCAGTTGCTGTCATTTGCCCGCGCGTTGCTGGCGAATCCGCAGATCTTCATCATGGACGAGGCCACGTCCTCGATCGACACCGAGACCGAGCAACTGATTCAGCAGGGACTCGAGGCGATCTTCGCGGGCCGGATCAGCTTCGTGATCGCGCACCGGCTTTCCACCATCCGTCGCGCGGATCGGATCCTGGTGATCGCGAAAGGGCGGATCGAGGAGTGCGGCACGCACACCGAACTGCTGCGCCAGCGCGGGCACTACCACGAACTCTACACCAGCCAGTTCCGGCGGGAGCGCGAGGAGTCGGTGCTGGAGCATCCGGGGGCGTAGCTGGCGGCCTAAGCCGGATCGTTGTAGTTCTTCATTGCTCCGCTCGATGCCGTCCCGCCTCGGTCCGCGGTACGGACCAGCGCTGGCGCATTCGGGCCCGGGCGGAGCAGAACTTGAACAGGAAGGCCGGGGAGGTCGGGAAGCTGGGGAACCCGCTCCCTCCAAAACTTCCCGACCTTCCAGTTCAA
>CAINHV010000083.1 GCA_903848965.1 uncultured Opitutia bacterium
CGCCAAACTACCCGCTCCTACCATATACAGTCGTCGTGTGCGTCTGGTCATGCTAGGATTTGATAAGGTCCATATACTGGCGCTGAAAATCACCCACCCGAAGTTCTTCGTCGCTGAGGATTCCCGTTTGGGCGGTTTCCGCCACTCCGAGTTGGACCTGCTCGCAAACGTCCTTGTCTTCGCTGAAGACCGCGCGGTTGAAATCCTTCACCGACTGGTTCATGGCGTCGACCGCTGCCTGAATGCCTGGGCTCAGGTCGCCCAACCGAGTTTGGAAAACGATACTAGAAAACCGCGTTTCCCGCGGGCCCATGGGCTCGAAAAACTGAATGCTAAATGACGTGCCTTGCGTCGATGCGATCGTGAGGTTGGGAAACACGAGTTGATGAAAATAACCCGCCAAATGGACGGGGCGACTTTCGAATAGCAGCATCACTCGCTTCATCCGCTCGAGGAATTTTGGACCCAACGGGGTGTCCCAGGACGAATGCGGAGGCTGCCAGCCAAAGACGCCTTCGCCGGCACTCAGCCGACTGAACGTCGTGGGGTGGATGAAGCCGACGTGATAGCTCTCCAACGTATTCTCAACCAAAATTTTCCAGTTGGCGCGAATGGTCATGACGTTCTCGTCAATCTGGGGACCACAGGCCGCCGACATCCTTTCAATTGTCGCAAAACTTTCGCCGAGGAAGCTGCGCAATCCGGGACCTTCGCCAGCAGCCGAAACAAAGACCAGGTCGCCACACGTTTCCACTCGCCACGGCTGTAGGCTCAATTCGCACAGTCTTTCCTCGGTGAGCCCGTCAAACCGAGGCCGCTTTGGTATACCGGTCGGGCACCCGCGAGCATCGAAGGACCAGCCATGGTAGCCGCACTGCAGGGGACCGTTTCCCTTGGGGGCGGTGTGGATCCGATTAAACCGATGCGAGCAGACGTTGTGGAACGCCTTCAACTCGCCATTAAAATTGTGTACAATCACCGAACGGCCACCCACGTCGCGACTGATGTAGTCATTGTGACACGCCAGATCTCGCCGAAAGCCGACACACGACCAGAGCACTCCGAATATTTTTTCCTGCTCCCGTGCGAACACCTGCTCGTCATGGTAGTGGGCGGGAGGAATGAGGGTATCCATGGCGCAAAAATTATTGGGCCGTGTATCCACCGTCCACGGTCAGTGTGATGCCGGTAATCCACCGCGCGGAGTCAGCGAGCAGGAACGCCACCGCGTTCGCCACGTCTTCGACCCGCCCCAGTCCCAGCGGATGCTGGGCCGTGATCTGGGCGAATTGCTCAGGTGAAACGTTTTTCTGCAATTCCTCGGACATGCCCGTCATCACCACCGCTGGTGCGACGCAGTTCACGCGTATGGCCTCGCGGGCCAGCTCCAGCGCCATCGACCGAGTCATCGCCACCAGTGCCCCCTTGGTTGCACTGTAGAGCACCTGTCCTGGTTGACCGACCAGCCCCATGACAGAAGAAAGGAACACAATGCTGCCCGCGCCGGCATTCACTCCCCGCTGCCGGAATCCTTTGGCCAACGCGGCACCCGCCGAGACATTGATCCTCATCGCCAGCTCCCAGTCAGACGCGCTTTGCATGCGCAAGGGTTTCGTGGTCAAAATGCCGGCGCTGTGCACCAGGCCATGGAGCACTCCATGCCGGGTTGCGAGCTCCCGTATCCAGACGGGAATCCCATCCGGATTCGACAAATCGAAGGCTTCCACGACATGCGGTCCACCCGCGAGCGCCGCTCGGGTCGCTTCCAGCCGCACCGGGTCCCGGGCAACCAAAATGACCCGCCCGCCAAGCTGGGCCACCAAATCGGCGATTCCCCGCCCAAGCCCTGATGACGCGCCCGTTACCAGCACGGTTCGACCGGAAAGATCCATCGGCTGGAGGCTCATGATTATAGGTGCGCCACTGGCGCGATTACCGGCTGGTCAAATTCAATCGCGGCTGCCGCCCACGAGAAACCAACGCCGAAGCCCGCCAGCACCAGCCGGGCTGGACCCTGCGGCAGTCGCTCGTGCAATCGAGAACAGATGGCCAAAGGGATCGAAGCGGAGCTGGTATTGCCGAAATTTTCCAGCGCCAGCACCACCCGCTCCGGAGACAATTTCATTCGCTTCGCGAGGTAATCGAGCATGAAGCGATTCGCTTGGTGCAAGACGAAGCCATCTACAGTTTCCCGCTGCCAGCCCGCCTGCTTGAGCGCCCCTTCAATCAGCGGCGGCACTTCGCGCAGCGTGAAGTTGAAAATTTCGGGCCCATTCATGAAGAGTTGCTCGTCACTCCGAACGTTTCCTCCGTCCCGCTGCCGGGCCATTCTCGTCTCTTCCCGAGACGGAGTCCGAAACATCCCCGCTGGAATCTGCAGATGACCCGACCCATGGCCGTCCGAGCCGGTCACGAAATGCATCGCGGCACCCGTCGGAGATTTCTCGAGCAGGGTCGCCGTACCCGCATCGCCGAATAGATAAGCAACCGACCGGTCCTGTGGTGACACGACCTTGCTGATCGTGTCGCCGACGAGGAGCAGAACCCGGCTGGCGGCACCCGAATTCAAGTGTGCTGCTGCCACGGACACCCCGTAAACGTAGCCTGAACAGCCGAGATTCAGGTCAAATGCGCCGCACGATTTCGCGAGGCGAAGCCGGCCATGCAACGAACATGCGGTCGCCGGCAGCACGAAATCAGGCGTCTGGGTAACAAAAATCAGCAGGTCAATGGAGGAGCGGTCCCATCCGACCTGGGCCAACAATTGCTCGGCAGCGGAGGCGCAGAGATCGGAAGTGCAGACCTCCGCTGGGGCGATGTGTCTGCCAACCACACCTGTACTCGCCACCACCTTCGCGAAGTCGTCCGGCGCCACGGCGGACGCCGCCTTTACCGCGACCCTTTCTCCCGGAACCACAGAAGCAATTCCAGTAATCCGCACTCCCGGTATGGAAAACGAAGGCATCGATGGTCAGCCCGTGACCTTGTCACCGACGAGCGCCGCCAAGTCATCAACCGTCTTGCAATCCATGATCCTGACCGCGGGGACACTGAGCGCAAAGTGCTGGTCGAGCAGGGCAATGAACCCAATGACGGCGAGGGAATCCCAGCGGGCCATTCCGGCCAGCGCTTCTCCTCCACGGATAGTGCCCGGATCGTTTTCCAGCAGTTCGTCCAGCAGGGCGAAAAAGTCTTTCTTGGTCATGCGAGTGCCTTATTCAGGTTGTTCATAAGGTTGGACGGTGTCTAGCAGGCTATTGAAGTACCCGCATTTTTTGATTCAGGCGTGATTCGCTGGATCAAAAAAGGGCATGGCGCGGAGATTTTGCGGGTTCAGCGCAGAAGATTGTGCGCCCACGCGGGCGTTGGCTTCTTCGACGCGAGTGCGGTCCTCGCCGGCGACGCGGGTGCTCGCGGCGGACAATGCTGATTTCTCAATCAACCCCTCCAAAGCCATCTACCGACGTCCGCTCCGCCGACAGCCCCATAAATTCCATTATCTGCCGGTTCACTGCGTGCACATCGTAGTGCTCCTCGACCAGACGGCGCCCATCCCTACCCATCCGCCCGGCCAGTGCCCGGTCGGCGAGGAGGGAGCGCATCGCCGCAACCAGTCCGTCGGCTGACTTCACCGGCACAAGGAATCCGTTCCGGCCTTGGCGCACTCCCTGCGCATCCGGCGGCCCAGCGTCGAAGATTGTTTCCCGGCAGCCCGCCGCGTCGGTCGTGATAATCGGCCGGCCCGTCGCCATGGCCTCGAGCACCGTGCGCGGCGTGCCTTCCCGGTAGCTCGGCAGCACATAGACCGTGCACGCACGCAGCATCGGCCGCACGTCGTCCTGAGCCCCGTGGTAGATGATGACACCATCGCGCTGCCATGACTCGAGTTCCTCTTTTGAAATGGTCGCCGGGTTGGGATCGAAAGGCCCCACCAAGTGAAACTCAGCCGCCGGCAGGGTCTTCCGAATCTCCTTCGCCGCCGACGCATACTCCCGGATGCCCTTGTCGCCCAGCAACCGCGCAATCAATAGGAACCTCCCTCCGCTGTCCGCCCTCCGCCCTCCGTCGTCCGCCATCTGCCCACCGTCCTCTGTCTTCCGCCCTTCCTCCTTCGCCAAGGCTCCGGAGGACACGCTGGCCCTCTGTTCCCAGTCACTATCGAGCGGAGAATATGAAAACTCTGCTAGGTCGATCCCCGATCCCCGGACGATAACCTGCGGGGTCTCCGGCCGGACCAACCGGCCCTCGCGAAAGAAATCCCGATCATCCGGATTCTGGAACATCACGCCGCTGAAATGTCGCGCCGCTCGCCGGTAAAGGAAACGCAGCACGCCGCCGGCCAGTCGTTGCTTGAGTCCGCCGCCAGCGATGAAGGCGAAGCCCAGCCCAGTGATGAGCGCGTATACTCGCGGCGGATTCGCCCCACCCGTGACAGCCAGCGCGGAATAAATGACCGGCTTGTGCGTGTAGGCCATGATGACAGCCGGCTGTTCCCGGCCAATCAGTTCCCGCAAAGCAGTGAGATAGGCTCGATCGCTGAACGGGTTCAGGCCGGCCCGGCGCAACGGCAGCGGCGTGTAGGCGATCGACCATGCCGCCAGGGTTGCCGCGACCGCCGGATCATTTTCCGCCGCACAGGCAATTACCTCGTGACCCGCCCCACGCATCGCCCGCAGCAGCGGCCCGCGAAACCCGATCAGCGAGGGCGCGAACCCGCCCACGATCAGCACCTTGGTCATGCGCTGGAGCCCG
>CAINHV010000084.1 GCA_903848965.1 uncultured Opitutia bacterium
ATGCTTGATTCCTCTTTCTTCCGAGCGTTCGAACCGTAGGCTCCGCGGACCCCATGAGCGAATCGATCCGCCCCGAGTCCGATCGCCGCGCCGCGTTGCTGCCGACGCTCGGCTTCTTCAGCGCCACCATGCTCGTCGCCGGCGGCGTCATCGGCTCCGGTATCTTCCGCAAGCCGGGCGTCATGGCCGCCGAGGTGGGATCGCCCGAGGTGCTGCTGGGCGTGTGGCTCGTCGCCGGCGTGATCTCAATCTTCGGCGCGCTGACGAATGCCGAGCTCGCCGGCATGATGCCCAAGACCGGCGGGCAATACGTCTACCTGCGCCGCGCCTTCGGCCCGTTCGTCGCTTTCATCTATGGCTGGGCCCTGCTGGCTGTGATCCAATCCGGCTCGATCGCGGCGCTGACCTACGTCTTCGCCGAATATTCCACACGGCTCATCCTGCTGCCGGAAGCGAGTCCGGAACTCGTCGCCTGGGTCCTGCACGTCCCGGTGATCGGCGACATCGCGCCGTTCCGTGAATTCGGGATCAAGGGGCTGGCGGCCACGATCATCATCGGGCTGACAATTGTGAACTACCTCGGGGTGCGGTTCGGCGGCGTGGTGCAGAATGTTTTCTCGGTGGCCAAGATGGGCGCGATGGTGGGCCTCGCCGCGGCGGTGCTGCTGGCGCCGGGCGTCGGGTCGGTGGCCAACCTCACGACCGACAGCGTGCTGGTTCATCCGACGGGCTTTGCGTGGTGGGCGGCCGTGGCGGCGGCGTTGCAGGGCGCGTTCTGGGCCTACGACGGCTGGCATAAGATCACCTACATCGGCGGCGAGCTGAAGTCACCGCAGCGCGATCTGCCGCGGAGCCTCATCCTCGGCATCCTGATCGTGACGGCGCTCTACCTTTTGCTCAGCGCCATCTACGCGTACGTCCTGCCGATCGACGAAATGGCGCGCTCGAAGCTCGTGGCGGCGGATGTCGCCGAGCGCGTCTTTACGGGGGGAGGACGATGGATTGCGGTGGCGGTGATGCTCTCGACCTTTGGTGCGGCCAACGCCGTCATCCTGACGAGCGCCCGCGTTTATTTCTCGATGAGCCGCGACCAGCTCCTGCCGGCGAGCCTCGGCAACGCGCACGAGCGCTTTCATACGCCGTCCGCCTCGCTCGTGCTTCAGGGCTTCTGGAGCGTGCTGCTACTCTTCAGCGGCACGTTCGACACGCTGACGGACACGCTAATTTTCGTGAGTTGGTTCTTTTACGTCGCGAATGCCGGCGCCGTGTTCGTGCTGCGGCGCCGCGAGCCGGACGCACCGCGGCCCTTCCGTGTGCCGGGCTACCCCGTCGTGCCGATTATCTTCGTGGCCTTCGGTCTCGTTTACCTCGTGCTCACGCTCGCCAACGACATCTCCGCGTACCGGCAGGCTGTGGCCGCGGGGCGGCCGGCGTTGCTCAATACCATTCTAGGACTCGCCCTCGTGTTCAGCGGCACGCCGGTGTACTGGTACTATCGTTGGAAGTCCGGGGCGAAGAACCCGTCGACCGGCGCGTCGCCGTCGTAGCCGCAACCAAAGTGCAGGGCCGAGCTCCGCTGCGGCCGCTCCTGGCGCGTTGAATGAACCGGCCTCAACGGAGCTCGGCCCTCGGAAGGCAGGAAACGCCGAACGCCGAACGCCGAACGTTCAAGTAGCGCCGGGTCTCCGACCGGCGAGGGTGGTGGTTGCAGTGGCACGTACTTCGCCGGTCGAGACCGGCGCTACGGGTTGAGAGTTCAGCGTTAAAAATTAAGCGTTGAGCGTTCTCCCCTCCGTCGTCCCGCCCCTACGGCGCCGGCGGCACCGGAAGCTGGTAGGTCACGGTGGCGCCGGGTCCGACCGGGATCTCGAACGCCACCCAGGCCGCGGTCAGGATCACGCCACCGAGGAAGAGTGCGATGCTGTAGGGCAGCATGATGGCGAGCAGCGAACCCAGGCGGAAGCTTGGCAGCCAGCGCTGGCAATACGTGAGGGTCAGCACGAAATAGGCGTTCAGCGGCGAAATGAGATTGGTGACTGAATCGCCGATTCGGTACGCGGCCGTCGTCATCTCCGGCGAGATGCCGAGGAGCATCATCATCGGCGTCGCCACCGGCGACATCGCGGTCCACTTCGCCGACCCTGACGCGATCAGGAAATCGAGCCAGGCCGACAAGGTGGTCAGCATTGGCAGCAGCAGCGCGGGCGGCGCATTCAGGGCGCGCAATTGTTCGGCGCCGACGATCGCCGTGAGCGGACCGAGATTCGACCAGCCAAACATCGCCACGAAATGCGCCGCAAAGAAGACGAGCACCAGGTAGGTCACCATGCCTTCGAGCCCCTTGCCCATCATCGCCACCACATCGCGGTGGGTCTTGATCGAGCCGGTCACCGCCCCATAGGCCCACCCGGAGCCGAGGAAGAGCAGGAAGAATCCGCCCGTGAGACTCCGGTAGAGCGGCGTGAGGCGCTGGGCAGGGTCGACGGCTTCGTCGTAGAGCGGAGTGAAGCCCGGCCAAAGCGCCAGCGCGGCGAAGACCGCGACCAACCCGAGGGCCACGAGACCGGCGGCCCGCAGTCCGCGTTTTTCGTTCGGCCGCAGCGCGGCGGCCGCCAGTTCGCCCGCGGCCTTGTCGCCCTGCCACGCCCCCAGCCGGGGGGCGACGATCCGCTCCGTGACGAACCAGCCGAGCCCGGTGAAAACGAACGCCGTGGCCAGGCAGAACCACCAATTGCCCAGGGGGTTCATCGTCCAGCCGGGGACGAGGATGCGCGCGCCCACCTCGGTGATGCCCAGGATCAGCACGTCGTATTGACCGGGAAAAAGATTACCCGACAGGCCGACGCTGGTGCCCGTGAAACCGACCACGACCCCGAGGATCGGATGCCGGCCGACGGCGGCGAAGATCAATCCCGCGAGCGGCACATAGACGAGGTAGCCGGCGTCGAAGGCGTGGGTCGTCAGCATCCCGAGGATCATGACGCAGGGAGTTAGCGCGGCCTTGGGAACCCCGCCCAAGCCGGCGCGCAGCAGCGAGGACAGGAGCCCGGTGCGATCGGCGACGCCGGCGCCGAGCATCACTGTCAGCACGAGGCCCAGCGGCGCGAAGCCCGTGTACGTGCGCGGCATCTCGACGAGGAGCCGCTGGATATTCTCCTCCGTCAGCAGGCTCTTCGCGGCCAGCGCTTCGCGGGAGACGGGATTGATGGCGGACCAGCCCGCCATCGCGCCGAACACCGAAACGACGACGACGACGACGGTGATCCCGATGAAGATGAAGACCGGGTCGGGCAGCTCGTTGCCGAGGCGTTCGACGCGGTCGAGCCAACCGTCTCGTGTTTCCTGCGGGCCCTCGCGTGCTGCCATGACCTCGACCGGAGCATGAACGAGATCGGTTGTCGAGAGTGCCATCGGCCGGAAGCCGAGACGCGGGGAGGACGCGCAGACCGGCAACCGTCGGCGGGGCGCAGCCTGGCTGCGGCCCAGGCTTGAGGGAATGGCGAGTGGCGAATGCCGAGTGGATGCATTGCGCAGCGGAGACTCGGAAAGGGACGACGACCAAGGCCTCGGGAACGCTCAACGCCAAATTCTCAACGCAGAACGCGCAGGGTAACCAGGGGCTCGGACTCTGACCGGCGAGAGTGGCTGAGATGGCACGAACTGCGCCGGTCGAAGACCGGCACCACCGGGGTCCGAACGATAGGACCGGGGAGCAGTTGAGGTTTGAGAGTTTAAAATTGAGCGTTGCCCGATCGCAGCCGGCCGGTTGGCCGTCTTCTCCGTTTTTGCGGCGCTCCTTGCCCGACGGAAACCAAGGTTGACAGGGGAAAAGTGCCTGCGACATTCCCTTTCCCTCAGCTTATGGCGGCCATAGCTCAGTTGGTTAGAGCACAAGATTGTGGATCTTGGGGTCGCGGGTTCGAGCCCCGTTGGCCGCCCCATTTTTAATCTCCCTATTCAGCAATGAATAGCGGGGTTATTTAGAGCAGAAAACTGAGACTAAAAAAGAGCGGCTGTGGTTTTGTGTCCCTTTTGTGTCCCCCTTTTTCGTTCCACCTCGG
>CAINHV010000085.1 GCA_903848965.1 uncultured Opitutia bacterium
AGGGTGAGTCGATTCCGGTGAAGTACTTGATCTGGCCGGCGCGCGCACGCTGATACAGCTTCTTCGGATCCCGCAGCTCGCACACGGCCAGAGGCGCGTTGATGAACACTTCGGCAAACGAAATTCCCCTCGCGCGCGCCCGCTCGGCCGCCGCCGCCCGGTCAGCGCGAAAAGGGGAGATCAACGCGACGATTACGACCGCCCCAACCGCCGCCAGATGCAGGGCCAGCTCGGAGGCGCGACGGATGTTTTCCTGCCGATCCTCGGAGGTGTAGCCGAGGTTGCTGCTCAATCCGGTACGGAGGATATCGCCATCGACGACGGTGGCGAGCACGCCGCGCTTCACCAGTCGCTCTTCCAGCCCGCTCGCGAGGGTGGATTTGCCCGCCCCGGAGAGGCCTGTGAGAAAAAGAATCGCCGGCCGGTGGACTGGCCGGATTGCGCCCTGAACCCCGGGGAGCATCGCGCCGGGGACAAATTCACTCGAATGCCCGGCGCGAATTGTCGATGCGACCGCGGCGGGTCCGCGGCGGACCGCATCGGTCTCCAGCAAATACACGGCGGTCTGACCCGGACGAAGCTGGGCCAGAACGCCGGCCGAGGGGAAGGCAGCGCCCGTCCGCTCGATCCCCATTCGCCCGGCGGCAGGATTCGCCACGGCCAGGATCGCCGCACTCACACCGGTGTCGTAAGCGACAATATCCGCGATCGAGATCAGTCGGTGGGCCTTGACAGAAAGCAGATCGGGATCACCAGCCCCGACATCGATGTAAGACAACATCCCGGACACCTTATTAACTCGATCCGAAGCATTTTCGGATGAGCTAAGTGTTTGTGGTGTATTATTTTTTAAATCAAACATGACATCTTTACTCGATATGACTTCTTTTAAACTTTACGCGCAAACGGCAAACTTCAATCATGGAACTTGTCTTGGCGCCGAATCGAGCAAAGCAGTTGATCAAGACTAGGGTTCCCCATCGCGGCGAATCCTTTCTGCGGTTTTGCCGCCGCTCACGGCAATGCCTAGAACCTTCCTTTTCCCATCGAAATGACACCTGCCGACGTGACCCATTGGAATGCCCAACTGCGCACTCAGTCTCCCCTGGAGATTGTGCGCTGGGCCGTGGCTGAAGCCAAGGGGCGAGCCCTGGTTTCGACCAATTTCAGGCCCTTTGAAGCGGCCATCCTCCATCTCGCCGTGCAGGCGCAGCCGGACATCCCTGTTCTCTGGGTCGACCACGGTTACAACCGACCCGCGACCTATAAGCACGCCGAGGAACTCCGCGTGCGGCTCAAGCTGAACCTGAAGCCCTTCCTGCCGAAGATGACGGCTGCGCATCGCGATGCGATTCACGGTCCGATCCCGACGACCGAGGACGAGGAGGGCCTGAAGAAGTTCAGCGCCGTCATGAAACTGGAGCCGTTCCAACGTGGCATGAAGGAACTCGCGCCGTCGGTCTGGATCACGGCGCTTCGCAAGGTTCAGAATCCGAACCGGGCCGGTCTCGACATCGTTTCGCCGGATGAAAACTTCGGCGCTCTCAAGGTGAGTCCGTTCTTCCATTGGAGCGATGCGGAACTCGAGGTCTACCTCGCCGAGCACAAGCTCCCCAACGAATGGGATTACTTTGATCCGGCGAAGGCCGACGAGAAGCGTGAGTGCGGACTCCACGCGGCTTGGGGCAAGAAAGCGGTCAGCTCGTAACCGGTCCCATCGCGTCATGACCAGCTACCATCTCGATCATCTTCAACATCTCGAAACCGAGGCCATTCACATCATGCGCGAGGTCGCGGGTGAGTTTGAGCGTCCCGCCCTGCTGTTCTCTGGCGGCAAGGATTCGATCTGTCTCCTGCGCCTCGCCGAAAAGGCGTTTCGCCCGTCAGATCTTCCGATGCCGCTGCTCAACGTCGACACCGGCCACCACTTCCCGGAGTTGAACGAATTCCGCGACCGTCGCGCGAAGCAGCTCGGAGCCCGACTCATCATCCGCACGGTGGAAGAGGCAATTGCCAAGGGCATCGCGACCGTCGCCGCGGGCGAGATCAGCCGGAATCGTCTCCAGATCCCAACGCTCCTCGCGGCGATCGAGGAGTTTCGTTTCGACTGCTGCATCGGCGGCGCCCGCCGCGACGAAGAGAAGGCCCGCGCCAAGGAACGCTTCTTCAGTTTCCGCGACGCCTTCGGCCAATGGGATCCGAAGAACCAGCGGCCCGAGATTTGGAATCTCTACAACGGCCGGCTCAACCCCGGGGAGAACATGCGCGTGTTCCCGTTGAGCAACTGGACTGAGATGGACGTCTGGGAGTACATCCAGCGCGAGAAACTCGAGGTCCCGAGCATCTATTTTACTCATCGCCGCCAGTGCGTCCGCCGCGGCGGCCAGTGGCTGCCGGTTAACAACCTCGTTCCGCCCAAGCCCAGCGAGGAGGTCCGTGACCTTGTCGTTCGCGTGCGCACCATCGGCGACATCATCAGCACCGGCTGCGTCGAATCGCCCGCCGCCACGGTCAGCGACATCATCGCGGAAATTGCCGCCGCCCGGGTGACGGAGCGCGGTTCGCGCGCTGACGACAAGTCCTCCGAAGCCGCGATGGAAGACCGCAAGAAGGCGGGTTATTTCTAATGTTTTCCGAAGCCTCCATGCCTCCTCCCCCTCCGGTGACCGTCCCGATCGACATCCTCCGCTTCAATACCTGTGGCAGCGTCGACGACGGCAAGTCCACGCTCATTGGCCGGCTCCTCTACGACTCGAAATCCCTGATGGAAGATCAGATCGAGGCGCTGGAGCGCTCGGCCGACATCACCGGTGGCGGACAGATCAACCTCGCCAACCTCACCGACGGCCTGCGCGCCGAGCGGGAGCAGGGGATCACGATCGACGTCGCCTACCGCTATTTCGCGACCCCGCGGCGGAAGTTCATCATCGCCGATACTCCGGGCCACGTCCAATACACGCGCAACATGGTCACGGGGGCGTCCAACGCCAACCTGTCGATCGTCCTCGTCGATGCGCGCCTCGGCGTCATCGAGCAAAGCCGCCGCCACACGGCGATCGCATCGCTGCTGCGGATTCCGCACCTCGTCGTCGCGGTCAACAAGATGGACCTCGTCGGCTGGAGCGAGCAGCGCTTCTTCGAGATTCGCGCTCAGTTCGAGGAGTTTCTGCCGCGGCTCGACATCAAGGATGTTAAATTCATTCCGCTGAGCGCGCTGAATGGCGACAACGTCGTCGATGCGTCCCCCCACACCCCGTGGTATGTCGGGCCGACCCTGCTCGGCCACCTCGAGACGGTCCACATCGCCAGCGACTGGAATCTCCAGGGTTTCCGCTTGCCGGTGCAATGGGTCAACCGGCCGAATAATCCGACGGATGCCTCGCTCCACGATTTCCGCGGTTTCAGCGGCCAGATCGCGGGCGGGATCGTTCGCGTGGGACAAAAGGTCCTGACCCTGCCGGCCGGCGTCGTCACGACGGTGAAGGAAATCTGGACCTACGACGGCAAGGTGAAGGAAGCCTTCTGCCCGCAGTCCGTCACGTTGGTGCTCGCCGACGACATCGACATCAGCCGTGGCAGCATGATCATCGGGGCGGATTACCTGCCCGGTTGCACCACCGAGCTGCACGCGGAGATTTGCTGGATGCATCCGCGCCCGCTCCAGGCGGGAAAAAAGTACTTTCTCAAGCACACGACCCACACTGTCCAGGTGATCGTGACGGAGCTGGTCAACCAGCTCAACGTCGCGACCTTGGAGACCGAGGACCAGCCCGAGGCGCTGGCGATGAATGCGATTGGGGAAATTCGCCTGCGGACGGCGAAGCCGATCGTGTTCGACGGTTACGGCACGAATCGGCTGACCGGCTCGTTCATCCTCATCGAGCAGGGCACCAATGCGACGGTCGCCGCCGGAATGCTGCTGCCGCCGCGCGAGACTGTTAAATCCGAGAACGGCGACTACGTCATCTAGCCCGGCCGTGAAGATCTCCGTCAAAGTCGACTACGCCTGCCGCGTGATGGCGGAACTCGCCCGCCTCCACGGCTCGGGCGTGCTGGCCCAGATCGAACATCTGGCCCGGACGGAGTCGGTGCCGGCCAACTTCCTCGCGCAGATTCTCCTGCGGCTCCGCGACCACGGCCTCATCACCAGTCGCCGAGGCAACCACGGAGGTTATGCGCTCGCCCAGTCGCCGGAGGATATTTCGCTATACGACATCCTCGTGGCGGTGGAGGGCCACTGCCTGCACCTGAGCGGAAACTTCGAAGGCCGCAGCGGCCGCCGGCTCAAGCAAGTCTGGGACGATGTGGGCCAGGCCCTGATCGCCAAGACCAAGAGCTACACGCTCGATCAACTCTCATCGAAGAATCCGACGGAGATGTATTATATTTGAGCGGAGCTGACGCCGTTTGAGAGCGTAG
>CAINHV010000086.1 GCA_903848965.1 uncultured Opitutia bacterium
CCGGCGCTACCGGCAAAACCCGTCTGCGCCCCTCCCCCCTACCCGCCGGCCGCCCCCTGCGTGTTCACGAAGAGCGAATAGACCGAGGTGCTGCTGACCATGAACAATCGATTCCGATGCTGGCCGCCAAAGCAGACGTTGGCGCACCGCTCCGGGAGATCGATCCGGCCGATGCGCGTGCCGGCCGGGTTGAAGATCACGACCCCATCGAGTCCCTCGGCGCCCATGCCCCAGCCGCACCAGAGGTTGCCATCGACATCGAGGCGCATCCCGTCGGGCGTTCCGTTGGTCTCGGCGGTGATAAAAACGCGGCCGTTGCCGAGCCCGGTGCCGGCGGCGTTCAGGTCGTACACGCGAATCGCCCGCGGCGTCACCCCGGCCTCGATGACGTAGAGCTTCGATTCGTCCGGAGAAAACGCCAGGCCGTTGGGACGGTTGATGTCGCCCGCGACCACACTCAGCTTCGTTGTCACCGGATCCCAGCGATACACATTGGTCGGCAACTCCGACTGGGCGACGCGGCCCTCGTAATTGCCGAGCAGCCCAAACGGCGGATCCGTGAACCAGAGCGAACCGTCGGATTTGCAGACGACGTCGTTCGGCGAGTTGAGCGGCTTTCCGTCGAAATGATCCGCGATGACCGTGATCGAGCCATCGTATTCCGTCCGCGTGACGCGCCGGCCGAGATGCTCGCAGGTGATCAGCCGTCCCTGGCGATCGCGGGTGTTGCCATTGGAATTACTGGCCGGCTGCCGGAACACGCTCACCGCGCCCGTCGCCTCCTCCCATTTCATGATCCGGTTGTTGGGGATGTCGCTCCAGAGCAGATAACGGCCGTCGCCAAACCAAACCGGGCCCTCGGCCCAGCGCTGGTCCGTCGCGATCCGCTCGACCTTCGCCTGCACGATGCGATACCGCGCGAAGCTCGGATCGAGAATCTTGATGGCTGGATCCGGGTAACGGGAACTTGGCTCCCAGGCAGCCAGGGCTCGCGGCGCCGCGGCCACCACGGCCAGCGCACCGCTCGTACGGAGGAATTGTCGGCGATTCATGCTCATGAAGGGAAAATTAACGACCCGCGGGGGCCGGGTGAAGAAATGCGATGCAGACCGGCGCCGGCACCGAGGTCAGCCCCACCGCCGCCGTCAGCCGGCCGGTGACGGCGTCCACCGCGTTCACCTGAATCGTATCCGTATTCTGGTTGGCGGCGAAGAGATGCGTGCCGGCCGGGTTGAAATCGAAATGGCGCGGCGTTTTGCCCCCGGTCAGGTGATGATCGACCACGCGCAACGTGCCCGTCGCGGCATCGATCGCAAAGATGGCCAGGCTGTCGTGCCCGCGGTTCGAGGCGTAGAGGAAGCCACCGGAAGGATGGAGCTGAATCTCGGCGCAGGTGCTGTTGCCCGCAAACCCGGCCGGCAACGTCGGGACCGTCTGCACCTCGCGCAGCCGCGCCGTGCCCGGCTCGACCGCAAAGGCGGTGACGGTCGAATTCAGTTCATTGACGACGTAGGCAAATTTTCCGTCGGACCGGAACACCATGTGCCGCGGCCCCGCGCCCGGAGCCAGCGGTGCAAACGCCGGGTCGGCCGCGGTCAGCTTGCCGGTGGCCGCGTCGAACCGATACGCCATGACCCGATCGAGCCCGAGATCGCACACGAAGACGAAGCGCCCGCTTGGATCGAAGGTGATCGCGTGGGCATGCGGACCGGTCTGGCGTCGCGGGTGGACGCTCCTGCCCTCGTGTTGGACGAAGGAGCTCATCTCCCCAAGGCGTCCGTCGGCCCCGACGCGAAAGACGGCGACGCTCCCGCTGCTGTAGTTGGCGATCAGGAGATTCTGGCCCGACGGATCCAGCATGAGGTGACACGGGTCGGTGCCGTTCGTCGCCTTCTGGTTGAGCAGGGTGAGCTGGCCGGTGCCGGCCTCGATCGAGAACGCGCTGACCGCGCCGCTCGTCCGGCCCTCATGATTGCTGGTCTCGTTCACCGCGAAGAGCAGCCGCCGCCTGGCGTCCACCGCGAGGAACGAGGGACTTGCCGTCGCCGCCGCCAATCCCATCGGCACCAGCGCTGGGCCGGCCGGGCCGTCCTGCACACGGAAAAGGTAGATACCCTTGCTCTCGCCGGTCGTGTAGGTGCCGACGTAGGCCAGCAGATCGAGGGCGCCAGCCGGAGTGGCAGCGGCAGCGGCGGATTCAGGGATGAACATGGCGGTGCAAATCAGGGCAATGGACGACGGCGACAGGCGCATGGAAAGACGGGGATCGGGACGAGACGGGGCGCAAAAAAACTGCCGCGCCGGTACCGCCGCGGCAAGCGGCAAGCCCAGCCCGGGGACAGGATGTTCAGGACCCGAGCCGAGATTAACAGGACTCGGCAGGCGCCCGGCCCCGTGGCTGCGAGCGTGAGCGAGTGGCTCAGGTGGCACGGGTCTCCCGACCCGTGAACCACGTTCAAAATGTACTTCATGGGTCAGGAGACCCATGCCACTTTCCGAGCGCCTACTTCTTCAGACACAGATCGCTCTCGATGGCGTAAAATCGAGAGCTGCCGCACGAGATTCCGGGCGAGTCATGCCTGGCAAGCGCCCGCCGCCTGAAATGGAGGAACTGACAACAGATCCGTGACCGCCAGTCAGAGACTGACGCTACTTGAACCAACGCCCCCGGCAGCCGGGGGCGATCCAGGGATTTTGCAGCGCAAAATCCCCTTAGGTCATCTCGAGACCGCGCATCGTGCCGGTGGAGGAAGCAAATTTTTCCTCCTCCAGGCCCATCCGCTGCAGCATCGAAACGAAGAGATTCGGCAGCGGATAATTGCGGTCCTTGTCGAAGGCGAGATGCTGGCCGTGCTTGAAGCCACCGCCGGCGAAGAGCACCGGCATGTTGGTCGAGACGTGCGCGTTGGCGTCACCGAAGTTCGAGCCGTAGACGATCATCGTGCGGTCGAGCAGCGTGTCCTCTTCCTCGCGGATCGACTTGAGGTCCGTGTAGAGTTTGCCGAGCAGCTTCATGTGCCATTCGTCGAGCGTCCGGAGTTGGACGAGCTTGTCCGGCGCCTGGCCGTGGTGGGACAGGTTGTGATAGCCATCCTGAATGGTCGTATCCGGAATCCCCTCAATCGCCGGGGTCGAGACGCTGTCGAGCATGAGCGTGATCGCACGGGTGGAGTCGGTCTGGAAAGCCAGCCGGGCCAGATCATACATGCAGGTCACCTTCGCCATGTAGGCCGCCGGGCTGGCTGGATCGACGGGGACTTTCGCGTCGACGACCGGTTTCGGCTTCGTCTCCCAGCCCTGGGAAGCCTTCAACCGGCTTTCGAGATCGCGCACGCTGGTGAAATACTGATCGAGCCGCTCCCGATCCTGCGTGCCTAGGCCGCGCTCGAGGTGCTTCGCCTCGTCGGCGACGCTGTCGAGAATGCTGCGACCGGTGTCGAGTTTGAGCAGCTGGGCCTCGATTTCCGCCGGGCTGCCCTGGACGAAGAGCTGTTTGAACACTTCCGACGCCTTGTCCTCAGGCGGGATGGCGACGCCACTGCCGGTGCAGGAGAGGCTGCGCACGCGGGTGTTGACCGACAGCGCAATCGCCGGGAAGCGCGTCAGGATGCCGATGCGCTCACCGATGAACTGATCGAGCGAGATGGTATTCCGGAAGGAAGCGCTGCCGGGATGCGGCGCGGCGGTGACGAAGCACACGTCCGCCGGATGACCGCCATCGACGTTTGGGTGCGAGACGCCGCTGAACACCGTGAAGTCGTTGCGATGCTCCTTCAGGAGATCGAGGTAGGGCGAGAGCGTGTAGTCGCGGCCCGCGTTCGCCGGGAAGAAATTCCGGTACAGCAGGCCGAGGTTGTTACAAATCGCGAACATGCGCCGCGGCTTGGCGCCGGGAGCCAGCGGCGACTTTGCCTCCTGCGCCCGGGCAAACGTCGGGAGCATGGCATCGAGGAACGGCAGCGAGAGCGCGACGCCGGTGCCCCGCAGAAAATGACGGCGGGAAATCGGCTGGCGGGTGGAGATATACGGACCGTACGCGGGCGGAGTCTGGGGCTTCATTTTCATAGGGATGATCTCGTTCTGGCGTTCTGCGCTGGGCTCGAAAGGGAAAGTCGGAGGCGGGGTTACTTGTTCAGGAAGAGATCACTTTGGGTGATCTGATCGACGAGGCTGCGGACCCCGTAGTCGCTGGACTTGGTGGCGGTCAGGATCTGCTCAATCGCCGGGCGATCGCTGAAGCGAACCGGCGAGCCGGTCGCGAAAACCGTCAACTGCCGGGCGAGATTGCGGGCCACCTGGACTTTGTCCTCCAGGATCAACTTCTTGAAGTCGCGCACGTCCTTGAAGGCGCGGCCATCCTCCATCTGGCCGCTCGGATCGACCGGCAGCGCATAGTGGAAGGTGTAGGGCCAGCCGTTCTTGCCGAAGCCGATCGCAGGGGCGACGTCGTTCGCCGCCGCGCGATAGCGATCCCGCCAGCCACCCAGCACGTCGAAGCTCTCCAAGGCGAAGCCCGGCGGATCGATCTTCCGATGGCATATCGCGCAGCTTTCGTCCGCACGATGCTTGTCGAGCTGCTGCCGGATCGTCACCGCGCCACGAATGTCGGGCTCCACCGCCGGCACCGCGGCCGGGGGCGGGGGCAGATCGTAACCGACGATGCGCTCCATAATCCATTTGCCGCGCATGACCGGCGAGGTGGTCGTGCCGTTGGCGGTGACCTTGAGCACGCTCGCCTGCGTCATCAGGCCGCCGCGCACGCTGCCGGCCGGGAGCGTCACGCGCCGCATCGCAATCCCGTCGACGCCAGGAATGCCATAGTGGGCCGCGAGCCGGTCGTTGAGATAGGTGAAATCGGAATCGACGATCGTACTCGCGGGCAGGTTGCGATCGAGCATCTCGCCGAAATAGAGCCGGGTCTCGGCCCACGCGGACTCAGTCAGCGAGTCGTCGAGATAGTAATCGTTGTAGAGCGTCGTGGAC
>CAINHV010000087.1 GCA_903848965.1 uncultured Opitutia bacterium
ATACTAGTCTGTTTTTCGCCGCGGTGTGCGTACAGTACCAGCCGCAGACCTGATGTCCCTGGCTTGGTCGCGATGGAATCTCTTCCGCGCGATCCCAGCCGCGCGACCTGGATCGGGTTAAGAAATGCCGTAGCAATTCGGGTGTGGACGACCCTCGCCCCTACACGCCTTTCGTAGAGGCGTGCCTCGCGCGCGCCCACGACGTCGGGTCGGCTACACCTTAGCTTAAACGGCCCTAGATCTTACCCCACTCCTTGAGCCGCGCGACGGTGCCCTCGACCTGCTCCATCGAGCCGCCGTCATACTCGAGAATATACCACTCGGTGCCGCCGATCTTCGGGTCCTCGCACGCCGCGAAGAGCGATGGCCACTTGGCCAGGTTGCCATCGTTCGGATCGCCGACGAGCCGGCCGTCGCCGCCGTTGGCCGGCTTCACGTGGACGGTTTTGGCGCGGCCGGGAAACTTCTTCATCGTGGCGATCTGATCGATTCCGGCCGTGCCCATGTGCCCGAGGTCGATCTGCATGAACACGTCCTGACTGGCCCGCGCGAAGAAGATGTCCCAGCACGTCTCGCCGTCGATCCGGGCAAAGTCGGCCACATGGCAGTGGTAGTAGGTCGCCATCCCGTGTGACTTCAGCTTCGCGGCGAGCGCACTGAACTTGTCGGCGATGGCCTCCCAATCCTGCCGCTTGGCCGTCGTGGTTTTCGCCGCGGAATTGAAAGGGCCGTCTCCGACCTGGGTGAACGACACGCCGAGCCGGGTGTTGCCGATGATCTGGTTCGTCTCGATCTCCCGCTTCACGGCGTCGTCGGACATCGTATGGAGTCCGCCGATATGGTACCCGACCGCCTTGAGCCCGGCGCGATCGAGCATTGCGCGCATGGCCTTCGCGTCGCGCCCGCCCGGGAAGGCGGTGTAGAATTCGACACCCTTGAGTCCCAGGCTCGCCAGCTTGTTTAACGTGGCCTCGGGCTCGACCATGAACGCGCCCCGGACGGTCCAGAGCTGGATGCCAAACGGAAGCTTGTTGCCGCCGTGGCCGGGCGCGGCCGCGGCTCGCAAGCCTAGAGGGATACCTAGCGAAGCGGTCGCCAGCGCGGCGGTTCCGGTCTTGAGAAATTCACGACGGCTCAGGGAGGGGGTGTTCATGGCGGAGACGCTACGGTGCGAATGCGCGCCGCCAGTGCAATCGCCGGATGGGCCTTGGGCGGCTGATAATTGCAAGAGCGGCTTTACGCTGCGATCCGGACTGTTCGGATAACTCGAACGCCGGGTCCGCGTCCAGTTGAGCATCTGCAATGCCCGCGGCTACGGCCCGCTATCCTTGACCAAATGGGGAAATAAAAAGTCCCGGCCGACGCCGGGACTTTGAAGAGACGAAATGTTACCCGGTAACACTCACTGGCACGCCTCGCACTCCTCGCCGTTGCGCTGGGATTCGATCGAGCACGCCAGCTTTTCCTCGGCGGTGTAGGTCTTTTTCGCGGCGGCCGCGTCAGCCGCGACCTGAGCCACGGAGTGCGTGCCACCGGCGTCGCCACTGTTCTGGCCGCCCGCGGAGCCTTCGCCGACCGCGCCGCGCATGTTCTTCTTCACGACGACCGTCGCCTTCTCGATGTTCGAGGCGCCCTGGCCGCGGAGGTAATAGGTCGTCTTCAGGCCGACATGCCAGGCGTGCCGGTACATGTGCGACAGCGCCTTCAGGTCCGGGGTCTTGATCCAGAGGTTCACCGACTGGCTCTGGTCGATCCACTTCTGGCGGCGGGCCGCCGCGTCGAGGATCCACTTCGGATCGATGTCGAACGCCGTGAGATACTTCGCCTTCAGGTCGGCGGGAATTCGCTCGATGTCCTTCAACTCGCCATCGAAGTACTTCAGGTTGTCGCTCATGTCCTGATCCCAGAGCCCGCGGGCCTTGAGGTCCTTCACGAGGAAGGGATTCAGCACGATGAACTCGCCCGAGAGGTTCGATTTGACGAAGAGGTTCTTGTAGGTCGGCTCGATGCAGGGCGAGGTCGCCGTGATGTTCGAGATGGTCGCGGTCGGGGCGATCGCGAGGCAGTTCGAATTCCGCATTCCCTGCGCCTTGATCTTCGCGCGCAGCGGCTCCCAGTTCATCTTGCCGCCGCGCGGCACCTCGACCGCCAGGCCGCGTTCCTTTTCGAGGAGATCGAGGGTGTCCTGCGGCAGCAGGCCGCGGTCCCACTTCGATCCCCGGTAGGTCGAATAGCTGCCGCGTTCGGCAGCGAGGTCGGAGGATGCCTCGTAGGCGTAGTACGCGATGGCCTCCATGGCCTCGTCGTTGAATTCGACCGCCTCGGGCGAGGCGAAGGCGTGGCCACGCAGGTAGAGCGAGTGGGCCAGCCCCATCACGCCGAGCCCGATGGGGCGGTGGCGCAGGTTCGAGGTCTTGGCGGCGACCGTCGGGTAGAAATTAATGTCGATAACGTTGTCGAGCGCGCGGACGGCCAGGCGGATGGTCTCGCGGAGCTTCGCGTGGTCAATCTGGCCGTGCTGATCGAGGTGGGTCTCGAGGATGACCGAGCCGAGGTTGCAGACCGCCGTTTCCTCGTTGGAGGTGTTGAGCGTGATCTCGGTGCAGAGATTGGACGAGTG
>CAINHV010000088.1 GCA_903848965.1 uncultured Opitutia bacterium
CGCCGCCATGGTCGCGATCCAAGGCCGGCCCCGGAGCGGAAAAGACGTCGTTGGGGGTACGGTCTTCATGGGAGAACGGCGGTCACGGTAATCAAACCCGCCGGCGAAGCAACTCCCCGGTGCAAACGGCGCCGCCCGGGACGAACGTCGGGCCCTTACTTCTTGCGCGCCGCGCACTGGGCGCGGAACACGACGCGGAACATCTGGATACAAAGCCAGAACACGCCGCTCATGCACGCGGCGCAAAGGCTGCCCCACAGGAGACGCATCGAGGGATCCGTCGTCGGGACATGAACTGCGACGATGGAATACATGAAGAGGAAGAACGCGATCACCAGCACGGCATCGATGGTGAGGCTGGCGGGCGTGGTGTGCTTCTGCGGCTGCTGATCCATGCGGCAAAAACAGACCGTTGCGGCGGGCTTGTCCATGGAAAATTTGTCCGGAGCTGCGGCCGACCGCGCCGGAAGTGGGCCGGCGAAGGGGTTTCAGCGGCGCGCGAGCCGAAACCGCTTGGTGTCGGGCTGCCGCTCGTCGGCAGGCCCCAACGTTACGAGGTAAAGTGGGCTCGTCGCCGGTCGTTCGACAGGCTCACGGCCTGACGTTCAATTCAAACCAAGGTCCTGAGCTGGTCGAGGGGCGACGGCCCTACAGACCACGGCACGATTCCGACTTCGGAATTGCGCTGGTCAGCACGTCGGGTCCTTCGGGAGTGATGAGTACGTTGTCCTCAATCCGGACGCCCCCGAGCGCGAGGTGCTGGTCCACCAACTCCCACCTGACCTGGTGGGCGAATCGCGACCGGCGCGCCGCGTCGTTCAGGAGCGCCGGGATGAAATAGATCCCTGGCTCGACGGTGACGAGGTAGCCGGCGGCCAAAGGAAGATCCAGGCGCAGCGATTGGAGGCTGGGACGCGGGTCCCGGGTTCGGCCGGGCTGCCGTCCGCTGGCGTCGCGCACGCCCAGCCCAACCAGGTGGCCGATGCCGTGCGGAAAAAAGAGGGTGTGCGCCTCCTGTTCCACCAGCGAGGCCGGTTCGCCACGGAGCACGCCCATGGCGACCAGTCCCGCGGTCAGATCATGCGCGGCGGCGAAATGGATGTCCTTCCACTCGGCCCCCACGACGCAGCGGCGAATCGCGCGCTCCTCGGCTTCCAGGACGACTTGGTAGAGATCGCGTTGAAACGGGTTCGGCGTCCCTGCCACGTAGGTGCGGGTGACATCCGCCGTGTACCGATCCAACTCGGCGCCCGCATCGACGAGGACGAACTCGCCCTCCCGGACAATACGCGACGACGGCTCGAAATGGAGGACCGCCGAATTCGGGCCGCTGCCGACGATGGTGCTGTAGCCGGTCCGGGTGCCGCCGCCGCGGAAGAAACCGGCCTCGAGTTCGATCTGGAGCGAGCGCTCCGTTACCCCGGGTCGAAGGTGGGCGCGGATGGCCTCGAAACCCACGGCGGTGGCCGCGATGGCCCGGCGGGCGAGGGCAATCTCCATTTGATCCTTGGGCCGGCGGGCGTGCCGCACGGCTTCCAGGGTGGCGCTGTTCAGCGCAGCATCGGTCGCGACGCCGGGAATCGGAGCGCCGATCGATACCAGCGTTCGATGGCGGCGCGCCTCCAGCCACTGCGGAAAGTCGGCTAAGGGCCGGCCGGGAGTTTGTGTGCGGCCTTCCCAAATCTGCCCGGCCTCGGTCACCGCGGGCACAAAGGAGACCCACTGTTCGGCCGCCGGCGCCTGCGGATCGTAGGCCAGGAGGCCCCCGGCGCACTCGTGGCCGGCGAGATAGTAGTAGTGGGCGTGTGAACGAAAGGGATAGGTCTGGTCGCTTTCCTCGGGTAACGGCACCGGCGTACCGGCCCCCGCGAGCAGAACGGCGTCACCCGGCGGGAGCGCGTCGGCAATCCGGAGGCGGCGCGCGTTGAGAGAGGCGAGATCGGCGGGGTTCTCGTTCACGGGAAGAACTGAGCCGGGTCGGGCCGGGCGGGCAAGCGCCCGATGAGCCGGAACCTTGCAGTTGAAGCGCTAAGTTCGCGAAGAGGTGCGAAGGTCGCAACCAACGCCGGGCTGACCCGGGCAGTCGGGAATCGGCCCAGGCGCGAACCCTCCGGCATGAAATCTAATGGCGGACGCCATCAAAATAGAAACCACCCTGTTATGAGGAAAAACGGTTTGCGACGGCCAAGGGCGCTCCTCAACGTCGGCCTTCCTTCCCGTGCGATGGTCGCCGGGAGAACATCAACCCGCTCCCTACCACCCATGCCCATCGCTGTCGGATCTAAAGCCCCGGATTTCACCCTCAAGACCAAGGCCGCGGACGGCCTCAAGGACGTCACGCTCAGCGCCGCGTTCGGCCAGAGCCAGACCGTGCTCCTGTTTTTCCCCGCGGCGTTCACCGGCGTCTGCACTCAGGAAATGTGCGACCAGACCAACGGTCTCGGCGACTACGAGAAGCTCGGTGCCAAGGTCTACGGCATCAGCGTCGACACCCCCTTCGCCCAGGAAGCGTGGGCCAAGGCGAACAAGATCGGCGTCACCCTGCTGTCCGATCTCAACAAGACCGTGACGAAGGCCTACGACGTCGTGTTTCCGAACCTGGCGGGGATCGGCGACACCTCCGCCCGCGCGGCTTTCGTGATCGGCCAGGATGGCATAGTGAAGTATGCGGAGCAGACGCCGACGCCGAAGGACTTGCCCAATTTCGCCGCGATCAAGGCCGCCCTCGCCAAGTAAGCGCCGGGCGTCGGTCCTTTCCGGATCTTCCACTTCAATCCCTCCTCCATGAACAGCCTCCCAAATCCGTTCGAAACGCTGCAGTCGTTCAGCGCGAACGGTGCGTCCCATAAATTCTACTCGCTCCCCGCGCTCGAGCAGTCCGGCTTCAAGGTCTCGCGCCTGCCGATCTCGATCCGGCTCGTACTCGAGTCGCTCCTGCGCAATTGCGACGGCAAGCGGGTGGCCGATGGCGCGATCCGCGCCCTCGCCAGTTGGGGCGCCAAGGCGGAGCGCACCGAGGAGATCCCGTTCGTGGTCGCGCGCATTGTGCTGCAGGACTTCACCGGCGTGCCGCTGCTCGTCGACCTCGCGGCCATGCGGTCCGCGGTCGCGCGGATGGGCAAGAATCCGAAGATCATCGAGCCGCTCGTGCCGGTGGATCTCGTGGTGGATCACTCCGTGCAGGTGGACTTCGCCGGTTCGGCGGATGCGCTGCGCAAGAATCTCGATCTCGAGTTCACGCGCAACCGCGAGCGCTACCAGTTCCTGAAGTGGGGCATGCAGGCCTTCGACACGTTCAAGGTCGTGCCTCCGGGCATCGGCATCGTGCACCAGGTTAATCTCGAGTTCCTCGCCAAGGGCATCCTCAGCGATGCCAGCGGCGTGGTGTATCCCGACACGCTGGTCGGCACCGACTCGCACACGACCATGATCAACGGCCTCGGCATCGTCGGCTGGGGCGTGGGTGGCATCGAGGCCGAGGCGGGCATGCTCGGCCAGCCCGTCTATTTCCTGACGCCCGATGTCGTCGGCGTTCATCTCACCGGCGCGCTGTGCGAAGGCGTCACTGCGACCGATCTCGCGCTGACCGTGACCGAGATGCTCCGGAAGGCGAAGGTCGTCGGCAAGTTTGTCGAGTTCTTCGGCCCCGGCGCCCAGGCGCTGCCGGTCGTCGACCGCGCGACGATTGCCAACATGGCCCCGGAATACGGCGCGACGATGGGGCTCTTCCCGATCGACGGCGAATGTTCGAACTACCTCCGGGCCACCGGCCGCACCGAGGGCCATGTCGCCCTTTATGAGGCTTATTACAAGGCCCAGGGCCTGTGGGGCGTCCCGGCCCGCGGCATGATCGATTACTCGCAGGAACTGGATCTCGACCTCGCCTCGGTCAAGCCGAGCGTGGCGGGTCCGAAACGCCCGCAGGATCGGATCGAACTGCCGAAGCTTGGCCAGGAATTTGTCACCGCCTTCTCGAAGCCGGTCGCCGAAAACGGCTTTGGCAAGCCTGCCGCCGAACTGCACCGGACCGTGCACGTCGCAACCGAGCGGGAAAAGGCGAACAACCGGCCGACGCCCGATCCGGTGACGGTGAAGTCACCGCGCGTCGACGGCGAAGTCGGCCACGGCAGCGTGCTCATCGCCGCGATCACGAGTTGTACCAACACTTCGAATCCGAGCGTCATGCTCGCCGCGGGCCTGGTGGCCAAGAAGGCCGTCGAACGCGGGCTCCGCGTGAATCCGGTCGTGAAGTCCTCGCTTGCTCCCGGTTCCCGGGTCGTGACCGAGTATCTCGAGAAGACCGGCCTCCAGACTTATCTCGATCAACTCGGCTTCCAGACGGTCGGCTACGGTTGCACTACTTGTATCGGCAACTCGGGACCGCTGCATCCGGCAATCGAGGAAGCGGTGACGAAGAACGACTTCGTGGCGGCCTCCGTACTCTCGGGCAACCGTAACTTCGAGGCGCGCGTGCACCAGAACATCAAGGCGAACTTCCTGATGTCGCCGCCGCTGGTCGTGGCCTTCGCCCTGGCCGGACGCGTCGACATTGATCTCACCCGCGAGCCGCTGGGCCGCGACTCTGCGGGTCGGGATGTCTACCTGAAGGAACTCTGGCCCACGCTGAAGGAAGTCCGCGACCAGATGCAGTCGGCGCTGACGCCGGATGTCTTCCGCCGGCTCTATGCCGACTTCGCCGCACAGAATCCAAAGTGGAACGAGATCCCCTCGACCGCGGGCGACGTGTACCAGTTCGACGTCAATTCGACCTACATCCAGGAGCCGCCGTTCTTCGCGAATTTCTCCATGTCCCCCGGCACGATCGACGAGATCAAGGGCGCGCGCGTCCTCGGCATCTTCGGCGACTCCGTCACGACCGATCACATCTCGCCGGCCGGCGCGATCAAGAAGTCGTCCCCCGCGGGCCGCTTCCTGATCGATAACGGCGTGCCGTTCGAGGAGTTCAATTCCTACGGTTCGCGCCGCGGCAATGACCGCATCATGGTGCGGGGCACCTTCGCGAACGTGCGGATCAAGAACCTCATGCTCGGCGGCGAGGAGGGTGGCACCACCCTCCACCAGCCGACGGGCGAGAAAATTTCGATCTTCGACGCCGCGGCGCGGCACATTGCCAGCGGCACGCCGCTGATCGTCATCGCGGGCCAGGAGTATGGCACCGGTTCGTCGCGCGATTGGGCGGCCAAAGGCACCAATCTGCTCGGCGTGAAGGTCGTCGTGGCTCAGAGCTTCGAACGCATCCACCGCTCGAACCTTGTCGGCATGGGCGTGCTGCCCCTGCAGTTCAAGGAGGGCACCACTGCCCTGACCCTGAAACTCGACGGCTTCGAGACCTACGACGTCATCGGCCTTAGCCCGGCGCTGAAGCCGCAGCAGGATCTGACGCTTCGGATCACCCGGAAGAACGGCGCGGTCGAGATGGTGTCCGTGCGTTGCCGGATCGATACGCCCATCGAAATCGATTATTACCAGCATGGCGGGATCCTTCCCTACGTGCTCCGTCAAATCGTCGCGCGGAACTGAGTTGCGGCCAAGGCGACGCGGGTGGGGCCGGCCACGGTCCGCCCGCCGCCTCGGTTCGAGCCTCGGCCGGACTCCGGCCGGTCGCTTGCGTCTCCAGCGTTTCCTAACATCCGTTACTTGTTCCTGTCCGCATGGCCCAAACCACCGCCAGCAAGTCCGTCTATCTCGTCGACGCCGATTCCGATCCCGTCGTGATTCGCATCGATGGACGCGCCAGCTTCCAGAACAGCGGGTGCCTGCGCGACTTCATCACGGAGATGCTGCGCCGGGGCCGGACGCGTTTCGTGATCGATTTCCAGGGTTGCTCGAGCATGGACAGCACTTTTCTCGGTGTGCTGGCCGGTGCGGCAATCGAGCTGCGCAAGCCTTCAACCAACGGTAGCCTCGTCGCCGCGCAGATCAGCCCGCGGAACCTCGAGTTGCTGCGCAGCCTCGGACTGCACCGGCTGCTGACCTTGGAGGCTGGCGGGCCTGCCGCGGTCGCCAATTGCCGCCAGGGGCTCGAGCCGGAGAAGGTCTCCGAAACGGAGACCGCGCGAATGGTGCTCCAGGCCCACGAGAATCTCATCAAGGCCGACGAGGCCAACCGGAGTAAATTTCAGGACGTGCTCACCTTCCTCCGCGGCCGCGTGGATCCGAAGTAAGGTGGCGCCTGGTCGGAGACCACAGCCGTCCCATCGGAGAGGGCCTCGAGCGACACACCCCGCCCTGCGGGCACCCCTCTCCGAGCGGGGATCCTGAAGAAGCACCTGCCGAAGATCCCCTCTGGGGGGACCTGAAGAAGCACGTGCCGAAGATCCCCTCTGGAGAGGGGTGGCGCGCAGCGCCGGGGTGTGTTGGCTGGGCCTGGTTGCCTCAACGTCGGTGCACACTCCTATAAATCCTGCATTGCCCACGTCCCTCCCGCACCATGTCCCGCCTCGATGCCCCGGCTTGGAGACGGAACTTTTGTAGGGTCCGATGGGACGCTTGTGGTCTCCGGCCGGCGAGGGGAACGCGGGAGAGACTCGCGGCCTGTATCCAGGACGCCAGGAATCGGCCCACCCTTCGTGTCCCTTCGCGCACTTCGCGGTTTCCGATTGATGGATCCGACTGAATCAGGCGTGGCGTTCCACCGGAGTGATCTCACAAGCGAAAAGCAGTTTGCTTCCCCATCGGGTCGGCACTCAATTCACCGCTCCGATGCCCGCCACCCTGGATCGTTTCTCCCTTCCTGACGCCAAAGGCCATTTTGGTCCCTACGGCGGAGTCTTCGTGCCCGAGACGCTGATGACGGCGCTCCAGGAGCTGGGCGCGGCCTACGAGGTGGCGCGAAAGGACCCGGCGTTTCAAACCGAGCTGAGGCATCATCTCAAGGAGTTCGCCGGTCGGCCGACCGAGCTATATTTCGCGGAGCGGCTGACGGCCCATTGCGGTGGCGCCAAGATTTACCTGAAGCGCGAGGACCTGCTTCACACCGGCGCGCACAAGATCAACAACGCCCTCGGCCAGGCGCTGCTCGCCCGCCGGATGGGCAAACAGCGAATCATCGCCGAGACCGGCGCCGGCCAGCATGGTGTCGCGACCGCGGCGGTGTGCGCGAAGTTCGGCCTCGAATGCGTCGTGTACATGGGCTCGGTCGACATGGAACGCCAGGCGCTGAACGTCTTCCGGATGCGGCTGATGGGCGCCGAGGTGCGCGGGGTCGAGGCCGGCCAGAAGACGTTGAAAGAAGCCATCAACGAGGCGATGCGCGACTGGGTCGCCAACGTCCGCGGCACCCATTACATTCTCGGCTCCGCCCTCGGCTCCCACCCGTATCCGATGATGGTGCGGGATTTTCACCGCGTCATCGGCCAGGAAGTCCGCGCGCAGATCCTGGCCCGCGAAGGCCGGCTGCCCGACGAGATGATTGCCTGCGTGGGTGGAGGATCGAACGCGATCGGGTTCTTCTTCGAATTTCTGGAGGACACCAACGTGCGCCTGATCGGCGTTGAGGCCGGCGGCCGCGGCATCACGCGCGGTGACCACGCCGCCCGCTTCGAGGGCGGCAAGCTCGGCGTCCTCCAGGGTTGCAAGACCTACATCCTCCAGAACACAGACGGGCAAATCGAACTCACGCATTCGGTGAGCGCGGGCCTCGACTACGCGGCCATCGGACCGGAGCACGCCTTCTATCGCGATCAGAACCGCATCGGCTACGCGTACGCCTGCGATGACGAGGTGATGGAGGCCTTCCAACTTTGCTCCCGGCTCGAAGGGATTATCCCCGCCCTCGAAAGCACGCACGCCCTCGTCCATGGCTTCAAGCGGGCGAAGGAAATGAAGCG
>CAINHV010000089.1 GCA_903848965.1 uncultured Opitutia bacterium
CCGCCTCCCCCAGCCCGAGACAGAACCGGCACAAGCCAAACGAGGCGATCGAGTGGGTGAAGCCCGTCGCCACCTGCGCCAGCGACCACCCGCCGGCAAAGAGCGCCATGCCCAGCCGCGATCCGATCGCGTCGACGATCCGCCCGGAAACGAGATACGAGATCGTGTACGCAACGAGGAAGAGGCTCACGATGTTGCCATAGCCCTGATCGGTCAGCTTCAGGTCCTCCTGAATCGTCGGCGCCAGGATCGAGAGCGTCTGCCGATCGATGTAATTGATGACCGAGAGGACGAAGAGCAGGCCTGCGATCGACCAGCGGAAGTGGGGTATCTTCATGCGCGACGCGGCATCGGACGCAGATCGGCCATCAACCGCAACCGGAACCTCCGGGCCCTCAATGCCACACGAGTTTATCGCCGTAGAGATCACCGACGATCTCCTCCGGCTTCTTCGCCTCGAGCAAGCCCACGCCCCGCTGCAGCAGCGCCGGCTTCAGCGCTCCGCCCACCAGGGAGGCCGGAGGGACGTTTTCCGCCGCCGCCATCGCCGCCGCGAGTCCCGCCGCCTGACCCATGCCCATGCACGTGCCCGTCACGCGATACGAGGCATGAGCCTCATGGGTGCCGGAAATGCAGCGACCCGCGACGAGCAGACCCTCGAGGCCCGCTGGCAGCAGACTCCGTAGCGGGATTTCGTACGGCATCGTCTTCACGATCCGCGAGGAGCGGACTTTGTCCTTCGGATTCACCTCGTGCACATCGAGCGGAAAAGTGCCGAACGTCACCGCGTCGTCGAACCGGCGTCCCGCGCTGATATCCTCCAGCGTCAGGCAATACCGTCCGCGGACCCGCCGCGCTTCGCGCACGCCGATCGCCGCCGCGGTCTGGGTAATCCGCAGTCCCTGCAGATGCGGCGTACCGCGAAGCACCTTGACCAACTCGTGCGCCTGGCGCCGGGCCTCGACGGTGGCGCGGGTCAGTTCGCGCGGATCGAGGGCGTTCACGCCGTAGACGTGCGTCGCCTGCACGGCCGCGGTGCCGGGTTGGGGCAGATGAATAATCCAGGGGACGTTCCGCGCGCGACCGAACGGCAGCGTCACCTTCCCGGTCCGCTCCATTGCCTCCTGCATGTGATCGAAGAGGACCTCGGAACTCTGCTGTTCGGGAAACGCGCCGAGACCCTCGACTTCGAACATCATGGTCATCGGCTGGCAGAGCCCGTCGCCCGCGCGTCCCAAGTCGAAGCCCGCGCCGGCCCGGGCGGCGAGATCGCCATCGCCACTGCAGTCGATGACGACCTTGGCCAGCACGGCTTCGCGGCCCGCCTTGCTCTCGACAATGGCTCCCCGGACGCGCCCGTCCTCCACGATCGCATCGACCACCATGCTCTGGTACCACCACTCGGCGCCCGCCTCGCCCATCATCTGCTCGAGCACGAGCTTCATGGTCTCGGTGTCGAACGTGTGAGTCCAATTCCACTTCCGCCAGGCGCCCGCGGCCGTGAGCCGATCGATCAACTGCTGCACGATCCAGCCCTTGTTGTTCGCGTCGAAGAGCGGGTTGAGCAACCCGGCGGTCCAGACGCCGCCAAGCATGCCGTGCCGCTCAATGCACAAGGTCCGCGCGCCGGACTGGGCCGCGGCCAGGGCCGCGGCGACTCCGGCCGGGCCTCCGCCCACCACGAGCACATCGACGTCAGCCGCGACGGGCGTACGACGGGGCGCTTCGTGCACGACCGGGCGGGCCGAATCGGCGGGCGAAACCGGCCCGGGGACGGAGGATTTATCCGAAGTCATGAGGAAAATACGGCAACGAGGACGGACCCGGCGAGACGCAGGGGTGAAGCGGGTCAGGGGAAACGGGCTCGTTGTGGTGGGCAACGCTCAACTCAGGCGGTCGCACGCCCGGCGAGTTCATTTCAACTCGGCAGGCGCCGCCAAATTCCAGCCCTTGTGCCTGGCCGCCTCGACCTGGATAAAACTCCAGCCCCCCGTTCGCGCCGGCCAGCGCGAAACCCGGCATTGTCGCCATCGGCCGTGGCGCCCAACCGTTCGGCCATCGGCTCGACGGACCTGCGCTGGCCAGACATCAACAACCCCTGCACGTAGCGCGCCGCCGACACCCGCCGTTCACGGCGTCCAAGCCCGGCCACCACCGCGTCAGGAAATCGATCAAGTGCTTCGCGCTACGCCGAAAAAGTGGAGCGGTCCAATCCCCGCCAGCAATTCGTTCGTCGCCGAAGCGGAACCGGCAATCATTGACTCAACGGAGTAATGCCAGCCAGCCGGCGTTGCACGGTTTCGAGCAACGTAGGGCCGTCGAAGGGCTTTAGCAGCAATCCCGGAGCGCCGAGCGCCGCCAAATTTTGTTCGTCGATCATATCGATAAGTCCGCTCATCGGGATGATCGCCAGGGTGGGACTGATTGCCCGAAGGGCCCGGATCACTTCTTGGCCGCCCATCACCGGCATCATTAGATCCGTCAGCACGAGGGCGACTTCTTTTCGACGCCCCAGATATTGCATGAGTGCATCCTCTCCGTTGACCGCCGTGATTACCCGGTAGTGCTTGCGCTCCAAAAGAAGCCGCGTCGATTCGCGAACTTCGCGGTCGTCGTCCACCACCAGAATCAGGTGGTCGCCTTTAGCGGGCGGGACCGTCGGGTTCACCGGAACATAGGCGACCGCTTCAAGGTGGTCCGAAACCGCTGGAAGATAAATGCTGAATGTGCTGCCCACCTTCGGGGTGGAGTCCACCTCAACAAAGCCGGCGTGGCTGTGCACGATGCCGAGCAGCGTCGAGAGACCCAGGCCGGTGCCTTGGCCTAGAGGTTTCGTGGTAAAGAAGGGATCGAAGATCCGGTGTTTGATCTCCGGCGGAATGCCGTCGCCGGTGTCGCTGACCTTGAGGACCACATAAGAACCGGGCTGGGTGCGCGGCGGCAGCTTCGCGTTTCCTTCAACCAAGGTGACGTTGGCGACTGCCACCGTGAGTTGACCGCCGGCGGGCATCGCGTCGCGGGCGTTCACACACAGGTTCATCAACACTTGGTGCAATTGGATCGGATCGGCGATCACCGTCCACAGGCCCGCCGGTATTTGCAGCTGCAGATCGATATTCCGCGGGAAGGTCGCGCGCATCATCGACCCCATTTCGGCGATGAGGTCCCCGGCTTGCACGGCGCCCCGCTCACCCCTCTGGCCGCGGCTGTAAATCAGCAACTGCCTGACTACTCCGGCACCCCGCCGGGCGCTGGAAACGGCCAACGCGAGCAATTTCAGGTCGGCTTCGTCCGTCATTTTTTCCTGTATCACGCCGGCCACCAGCAGGATCGACGCGAGGACGTTGTTCAGGTCGTGAGCAACGCCGCTGGCGAGGGCCCCGATGGCCTCCGAGCGCTGGGCCCTCAGGAAATGCGCCTCCATCGTCTTGCGGTCCGTGATATCCAGCGCGATCGTGATGAGGTTCGTGATCGCCCCATGCTCGTCGCGCAGCGGCGTAGTGGTCATGTCTTCCGTGCGCAGTGCGCCATCCTTGCAGCGCGTGACCATCTCGCCATGCCAGACCTTGCCCGCTCGGAGCATCTCCTCCATCTGCTGGTAAACGGCCGTGTCGTGTTGGCCTGATTTCACGAGTTCCTGATGGTTTTTCCCCACGGCCTCGGCTAACGACCAACCGCTGAGCGCAGTGAAGGCGGGATTCGCCCACTCGATGATGCCCTGCTTGTCCGCGATGATGATGGCGTTGGCCGCGGCCTCGAGCGCCGCTCCGCGCAGACGGATCGTCTTCTCCGAGGCTAGGCGGTTCGTGATGTCGTTCGTCGTCGCGAGGAAACAGGACGGCTGGCCGTCCACATCCCGAAGCAGGATCGCGGTCACTTCGCACCAGACGACGGCACCGTTCTTCTGCAGGCAGCGCTGGTTAAAGTGGGTCCGGCTTTTCTCGCCCGAAAGCAGCAGAGCGAGTTCCCGCCGGATCATTTCCACGTCATCCGGATGGCTGATATCCTCCCATTTCTTGCCCACCAATTCCGGCAAGGTGTAGCCCAGCATCGAGCATAACGCGCGGTTGCCCGACACCTCGCGGGTAAGCTGCATGATCAATTTGCCGAGGGGTGATTCATCGAAAATTTGGCGGAACTTGATTTCGGCCAGCTTCAGCTCGGCAATATCGCTCAGAGCGAAATAAATCGTCTGGGCGCCGGTGGCGTCCGGCATGGTGGTCGCAGCGATATGCACCCAGAGCGGGTCGTGATTGGACCTGATCAGCCGCAGCTCGATCGACTGCGGCCTGCCTGTTTTGATCAGTTCCAAACCGAAGGCGTAAAAGCGTTCGATATCCTCTTGGCGCACGAAGCGGGAAAACGGCATCGTCACGAGCCCGGCGCCGGGCACGCCCAGCATCTCGGCGAGCGTAAGATTGGCTTCCTGGATCAACCATTGGCCACTGAGCGTGCAATACCCGTTTGGCGCCAAATTATAGAGGTCCGAATAGCGGCTGCGCGAAGCCTCCAATTCCGACTGCGTCCGGCGCAGTTCCTCGGCCTGGATCTCCAGTTCGATCTGATGCACCCGCAAGTCGTTGATGATCTGCTGGGTGCCTTCGGCTGATTCTGCGGTCGGAAGCCCGGCCTTCGCCGGTGCATGGTCCCTCTGATAAGCCGCCTCGGCCCGCTGGCGCAGCGACCGTTCCTGGCTAGGGTTGGGTTGATCCGGTTTCTTCATGAGGTGGTCATTGCAGTTTCATCCGGCACTGGTCGAATCGCCCGTTCGGTGGTCGCCACCGCATACAGTTCGCCGGATTCATTCACCAAGCAGGTGGCGGTCATCCATATTTCGACGATCTTCCCTGCCTTGGTCAGTCGTTGTGTGCGATAGGGCTCGCTGAGCCTCGTCCGGCCGAGTTCTTCGAACTTGATCATCTCGGACGACCGCAACGGCGCCGGAATTCGCTCGCGGGCATTGAGCGCCAGGGCCTCGGCTTCGCTCCAGCCATACATCCGGACGGCACTCGGGTTCCACGCCTGGATGCCCCCCCCCAGTTCTTGAACCGTGACGGCATCGTGGGAGTCCCGCACCACCACCGCCATCCGCCTGACTCGGTTGGCCTGCTGCAGCGCGAGGCGAGCCAGCACGATTTCTGTGATGACAATAAAGGAGATCACCACCCCCTCGATCACGTTGTCGAGCGTGCGGTAGGGATGGAGCCGCATCAAATACCACGTGCCGGAATTACTCTGCACCTCAATCTCCTTGGGCACCAATGTGTCCAGCACCCTCTGGGCGTCTTCCACCAGATGGAGGTAGCCGACCAGGTTGGAGACAAAGTGCCCGACGGGCCGCCCGACATCGCTGGCCAACAGATTGACGATGGCTTTTGCGGGCGGGGTGAAGCGCAGGATGCGCAAATGGAGATCCAGAAAGACC
>CAINHV010000090.1 GCA_903848965.1 uncultured Opitutia bacterium
ATCTGGAGGTAAAGCAACTGCGCGATCACGGCGTTCGCGACGCCGTCGTCGATCGGCGTCCCGATGAAAACGATGCGATCCTTCAGCAGGCGGCTAAAGACATCCCATTGGCGTTCACCGCGGCCGGTGTTTTCCCAGACGGTGGGAATGTAGTAGGAGCTCACGTGGTGTGGGTCGGTGGTTGGCCGCTCAAGCCTTCGGCTGAGCGTCGGCCACCTTAGCTTTGGACACCAGAAAATCAACCGCCTTGTCGAAAATGATCGATTGCTGCACCGAGCGGAGCTGCTCGCGATCACTGCCGAGCGCCTTCGCCAGTTTGTCCGGCTTCTGGCCGGAGCGGGACGCCTCGCGATAGAGCCAGTTGTTCAAATCGTCGTTGGTGACGGTGATTTTTTCCGCCTCGGCGATCTTCGCGAGGATGAGCTGCAGTTTCACCCGGCTCGTGGCGGCCTTCCGCGCACTGGCAAAGAGCTCGACCTTATCCTTTTCGAACTGCTCCTGCGGCACGCCGCGGCGCATGTTCTCCTCGAGGAACTGCCGGAGCACGGACTGGGTCTCGGCCTCCACCAGCGACTCCGGCACCGGGAAATCGACGGCGGCATCCATCTGCTCAGTCACCTGGCGGCGCTGGCCGACCCGGTTCTGCTGTTCCTTCTGCATCTTGACGTTGGTCCGCACCTGCGACTGCAGGCCGGCGAGATCATCAACCTGATGAGCCTTGAAGAACTCGGCGTTGAGCTCTGGGAGGACGCGCTCGCGAATCTCCTGAATGTCCACGCTGTAGAGGGCGGTCTTGCCCGCGAGCGCCGGCACGGCGGCGAACTCCGCCGGAAACACCACGGTCAGGTCCTTCTTGTCGCCTGGCTTGAGGCCGGCGAGCTGTTTGCCGAGGCCCGGGATCACGCCTTCCTGCGCGCCCTCGACCTCTTCCCAGGTCTGCGGAGCCTTGCCGTAGAGCTGCTTCTCCGGGGCGAGTTCAGTGATCGCCTGACCGTCGATCTTGCCCTCGTAAGCGAGCTTCACGTAGTCGCCCTTTTGCGCCGGGCGGTCCGCCGGCTTGAAATCCGCCCGCTCGGAGCGCAGGCCCGTGATGATGTCCTCCACCTCGGCGTCCGTCGCCTCGGTCGAGGTGGTTTCCGTCTTGAGATTGGTGTAGTCGGGCAGCGCGAACTCGGGCCGCACGTCGATCGTGACGGTCACGGTCGCGGGCTGGCCGGCCTCGATCTTGCCTTCCTCCACGCCCACGACGTTCAACGCGTCGATCTTTTCCTTCTCCATGCCCTCGCGGTAGGCGCGGGCCACGACCTTCTGCTTGAACTCCTCGGCGACTTCCTTGCCGAACTTGAGGGCGATCATGGCCGCGGGCGCCTTCCCTGGCCGAAAGCCCGGAATGCGCGCAAACTTGCCGATTTCGCCCACGACGGCCTGGTGTTCCGCGTCAACTTCGCTCGGGTCGAGCGTCACGACGAGGGTCTTGCGGGTGGCGGATACGTGGTTCAGTTGGACGTTCACAGCAGTATAAACAGACGAGGTGGTGTTTAAGGAATTGGTCACGCTAGGCTGCGAGAGGGGGTGGTCAATGCCGATTCTGGACCGGAAATGGCTTTGGACAGAAGCGACAGGGAATTGACCTCCCGCAGCCCGCAAACCATGCCACTTTGACGATGACGAGCCTCCGCCAAATCCTCGACGCGCACGCTCCCGTACTGCTGTTGGACGCGGCCTCGTCCCTGATTCAGGTCGGCTGGCTGAACGCCCGCGAGCCCGCTCGCTGGCAGACGTCGCCGGCCGAGGCGGGCGTCGGCCTCTTCGAGTCGATCCAAAGTCTCGACGTCGACGTCGGCGCCGCCGGGGCGTTGGTTTTCTGCGAAGGTCCGGGATCCGTCCTCGGGGTGCGAACCGCGGCCATGGCACTGCGCACCTGGAGTCTCCTTCGGGCTCGCCCGGTCTTCGCCTACTCGAGCCTCGCGGTGGTGGCCCATGCGCTCCACCGGCCCGAGGTCGGGGTCATCGTCGATGCCCGCCGGGATTCCTGGCATCTCTACCGAACCAGCACCGGCCTCCAACGCGTGGCCACCGCGGCCCTGGCGGGGGAATTGATCATGCCCGAACACTTTCGGCACTGGTCTCCGCGGCCGCCGAGCGTGGGCACCACCTCCTACGACCTGAGCCAGATCCTGCCGCAGGTGGAAACGCTTGATCTGTTTCGGCCCACGGATGCACCAGACGCGTTTCTCGCCGAGGAGCCTTCTTACGTGACCTGGACGCCTCACATTCATCGTGCGCCCAGCGCCTGATGACCGCGACCGCCGCCCCTCATCTGCGCTGCTGGGCCGAGATCGATCTCGCCGCGCTGGAGCGCAATCTCCGGGTGATTCGATCCTCCCTACCCCCGCACATGCGCTATGTGGCGGTGGTGAAAGCCGACGCCTATGGCCACGGCCTGCACCACGTCGCAGCGCGGCTCATGCACGCTGGCGCGGAACTGTTCGCGGTGGCCAACGTCACCGAGGCCGCCGCCCTGCGGGAACTGGGGCCGGGCTGGCCCATCCTGGTCCTCAGCCCGCTGCTCCCCGGCGAGGAACAGGCCCTGATCGACGGCGACCTCGCCGCGACGGTTTCGAGCATCGAGGAACTGCACCGCTTCGAGGCTGCCGCGGCGCGGGCGGATCGCACGATCGCCGTGCACGTGAAAATCGACACCGGCATGGGCCGCGCCGGCGTGTGGCATGAGGAGGCGCCGGCACTTTTCACGGCCCTCGCCACCGCACCGCACCTGCGGCTCGCCGGAGTCTTCACCCATTTCGCGAGCCCGGACGAGGACGCGGCCTTCACCGCCGAACAGCGTCGCCGCTTCCTGCATACGCTGAATGTTTTGCCCGGGTTGAACCTGGCCCACCTCTTCATCCATGCTGATAACAGCGCCGGCATCGAGACGCTCCCGGGCGCGAGCCCGTTCAATGCGGTGCGGATCGGTCTCCTCCAGTTCGGCGTGCTGCCGGCCCGCCAATCCCTCTTGGCGCCGGTGCGGACCGAGCCGGTGTTCAGCTTTCACACCCGCGTCTGCCTGGTGAAACGCCTGCCCCGCGGCACCGGGATCAGCTACGGGCGCACGCACGTCCTCGATCGCGACGCCACGGTCGCGTTGTTGTGCGCCGGCTACGCCGACGGCCTCCCCCGCGCGGCGAGCAACCGCGCGGAAGTCCTGATCCGCGGACAACGTTGCCGCGTGCTCGGCCGGGTCACCATGGATCAAA
>CAINHV010000091.1 GCA_903848965.1 uncultured Opitutia bacterium
CTTCGTATGCCGACCATCAACCAACTCGTGCGCAAAGGCCGTCGCAAGGTGCGCACTAAGTCCAAGTCACCGGCGCTGGATGGAAATCCGTTCCGTCGCGGCGTTTGTGTCCAGGTTATGACGCGCACGCCGAAGAAGCCCAACTCCGCCATCCGTAAGGTGGCGAAGGTTCGCCTGACCAATGGCAATGAAGTGATTTCCTACATTCCCGACGAAGGCCACAATTTGCAGGAGCATTCGATCGTGCTCGTTCGCGGTGGCCGCGTGAAAGATTTGCCTGGTGTTCGTTATCACATTGTCCGCGGCACGCTCGATGCCACGGGGGTCGAGAAGCGCCGTCGCAGCCGTTCCAAGTACGGTGTGAAGCGCCCGAAGGCCGCCAAGTAACCGCCCGCCCAACCCGAACTTTCTGCCATGTCACGTCGTCACAGAGCCGAGAAACGCCACGCGCTGCCGGATATTCGCTACAACAGCCCGTTGGTGGCGCACCTCGTCAACGTCATCATGAAGAGCGGCAAGAAGAATCTTGCCCAACGCATCGTCTACGGTGCGTTCGAGAAGGTTTCGGAAAAGCTCGAAAAGGGCGATCCGGTCGACCTGCTGTTGGGCGCCCTCGAGAATGCGCGCCCGCGCCTCGAAGTGAAGAGTCGCCGGGTCGGTGGCGCCACCTATCAGGTGCCTATCGAGATTTCGTTCGAGCGTCAGGAGTCTCTCGCACTGCGCTGGATCGTCTCTGCCGCGGGCAGCCGCAAGGGCATTCCGATGAAGGATGCCCTCGCCGCTGAGATCATCGATGCCTACAACAATACGGGCACCGTCGTGAAGAAGAAGGAAGACACCCACAAGATGGCGCAGGCTAATCGCGCTTTCGCCCACCTCCGCTGGTAACCAGTTCCGACCATTTGTTCATGTCTGCTGTCGACGCCATCAAGATTACTGTCGTTACCGAGAAAGCCAAGGTTTCCCCGGTCAACGCCAAGGACCGTCCATTCCCGCTGGAATGGACCCGGAACATTGGCATTGCCGCGCACATTGACGCCGGCAAGACGACGACCACCGAGCGCATCCTTTTTTATTCCGGCTCCGTCCACAAGATGGGTGAGGTCCATGAAGGAACGACCGTAACCGATTGGATGGAGCAGGAGCGCGAGCGGGGAATCACCATTACCGCCGCAGCCATTTCCTGTGCTTGGAATGCTTCCTGGGGTCCTTGGAAGGGGATCAAGCAGCGGATCAATATCATCGATACGCCCGGCCACGTTGACTTCACCGCTGAGGTCGAGCGTTCGCTTCGCGTGCTCGATGGGGCGGTCGCCGTGTTCTGCGCCGTGGCCGGAGTGCAGCCCCAGTCCGAAACGGTGTGGCGCCAGGCCAATAAGTACAAGGTTCCGCGCGTGGCGTTCATCAACAAGATGGATCGTACCGGCGCCGACTTCTTCCGCGCGGTCTCGGAAATGCGCGAGAAGCTCAAGGCCAACGCCCATCCCATTTTCCTGCCCATCGGCAAGGAGGAGAATTTTTCCGGTCTGATCGATTTGGTGCAGAACATTGCCTATTCCTTCGACGAGAGTCCGGACGATCCGCTCGGGATGAAGCCGACCACGATCGAGATTCCCGACTCCATGAAGGAGCAGGCCAAGGAATACCGCGACAAATTGGTCGAGGCGGTTTGCGATTTCGACGACGTCATCGCCGACAAGTATCTCAACGGTCAGGAGATCTCGGTGGAAGAGCTGATGCTTGGCGTCCGCAAGGCCACGATCTCGCTCAAGTTCACCGGCGTGATTCCCGGCTCCGCCTTCAAGAAAAAGGGCGTGCAACGCCTGCTCGATTGCGTGGTCAATTATCTCCCGAGTCCGATCGACGTCCCGCCGATGCAAGGCCAGGACAGCGACGGCCAGCCGGTCGAGGCGGTGGTCGACGACAAGGCCAAGATGGCTGGCCTCGCTTTCAAGCTTTGGAATGACCCCTTCGTCGGGCGTCTGGTGTTCGTTCGGGTCTACACCGGTATCCTGAACAAGGGTACGGCGGTCTACAATCCGCGCACGCGGCGCACGGAGCGGGTTTCGCGTCTGGTGCTGATGCGGGCGATCGAGCGCGAAGAAATTGACAAGGCTTACGCCGGCGACATCTGCGCCGTGGTGGGCGTGAAGGATGTCATCACGGGCGACACCCTGTGCGACGAAGATTTCGACATCCGGCTCGAGCCGCCGTCCTTCCCGGAGCCGGTTATTTCGATGTCGATCGAGCCCAATTCGAAGGCGGACCAGGAGAAGATGGGCACCGCCCTCCAGCGTCTCGTCGCCGAGGATCCGACACTGCGCGTCAAAACCGATCCCGATACCGGGCAGACCATTCTCGCCGGCATGGGCGAACTGCACCTCGACATCATTCGCGATCGCATGAAGCGCGAGTTCAAGGTCGAGGCGACCGCCGGCAAGCCGCAGATCGCCTATCGTGAGACCGTCCTCAAGGCGGCCGACGGCGAAGGCAAATTCATCCGCCAGTCGGGTGGCAAGGGCCAGTATGGTCACGTGGTCGTCAAGCTCGAGCCAAACGTGAAGGGCAAGGGCGTCGAGGTCATCAACGAGACTGTCGGCGGAACGATTCCGAAGGAGTTCATCAAGCCGTCCACGGAGGGTATCTTGGAAGGTACGAACAATGGTGTGGTGGCCGGCTTCCCGGTCGTCGATGTCATCGTCCGGATCCTCGATGGATCGTTCCACGAGGTCGATTCCTCCGAAATGGCGTTCAAGATGGCTGGGATTTTTGCGTTCAAGGACGCGATGAAGAAGGCGAACCCGATTCTCCTCGAACCCATCATGGGCGTCGAAGTCACCACGCCGGAAGAGTATCAAGGGGACCTCATCGGCGACATCAATCGCCGCCGTGGTACGATCAATGGCATGGAGAACAAGTCCGGGGCGTGCATCATCGATTCGCGCGTTCCGCTCGAGATGCTCTTTGGTTACATCACGGATATTCGCTCACTCTCCAAGGGTCGCGCGTCCGCCGCCATCAGTCCCTCGCATTTCGAACAGGTGCCGAATTCGCTGCTCACGAAGATTGTCGAGAGCAACACCAAGGGTCCGGCCCGCACCTAAACCGCCCGTTCTTTTTTTCGCCATGAAAGGCCAACGCATTCGCATCAAACTCCAGGGCTTCGACTATCGCGTGATCGATCAGTCTGCCCAGGACATCGTCGAGACCGCCAAGCGCTCAGGTGCGCGCGTGTCCGGCCCAATTCCGCTCCCGACTCGGATCGAGAAGCTCTCCGTGAATCGTTCGCCGCACGTGGACAAGAAATCCATGGAGCAATTCGAGACGCGCACCCACAAGCGCCTCATCGATATCATCGAGCCCACCGCCCAGACGGTGGACGAACTTAAGAAACTCAACCTCCCGTCCGGCGTGGATATCACCATCAACGTCTAAGACTCACTCTTAACCACAACCGTTAGCAGTTGCCTGTGTGTCTCAGGACACCGCCAGGCCTCAACTAATGTAGGTCGTTAAACGGAATCCTTCCACCTACCGCTTAGCCCATGATCTCAGAAATTTTAGGCAAAAAGATCGGCATGACGCAGATCTACGACGCGCAAAACGTCCTGATCCCCGTCTCCGTGGTTGAGGCCGGACCGTGCGCGGTCGTCCAGGTCAAGACCGTCGCCATCGACGGCTACAACGCCGTCCAACTGGGTTTCTCACAGAAGAAGCCCAAGAATACCGCCGCCGGTGAACTCGGGCACGCGAAAAAGGCCGGCCTCGAAGTCGCGCCCCGCGTGCTCGGCGAAGTCCGGCTGACCGAGACGCCCACTCATAAGGTTGGCGACATCATCACGGTCACGGCCTTCACCGAGGGCCAATTAGTCGATGTCAGCGGTATCACCAAGGGCAAGGGCTTCCAAGGGGTGGTCAAGCGGTTCCGCGTCGCGGGCGGCCCGGCCGCGCACGGCTCGATGTTCCATCGCCGCATTGGTTCGATCGGCATGCGGCAGACGCCCGGCCGTACCTGGAAGAACCAGCGCATGCCCGGCCATATGGGCAGCGAGGCCCGCACCGTGCAGAATCTCCGCGTGGTGAAAATCATCGCCGACAAGAATCTGATCCTCGTCAAGGGGGCGATTCCCGGAGCCAACGGCGACGATGTCGTCGTCCGCACCGCGATCAAGGGCCAGCCCAAGGCCGCCGCCAAAGCCTGAACCGGAGACACCCAGATATGAAACTCACCGTTTTTAGTTCCGATGGCAAAACCAGCAGCGAGAAGGAATTCTCCGGTTTGCCGACCTTCGAGGGCGACAAGGGCCTTCAGGCTGTGAAGGAAGTAGTCGTCGCGATCAACGCGAACAATCGCCAGGGAACGCACTCCACCAAGACTCGCGGAGAAGTTCGCGGCGGTGGCAAGAAGCCGTGGCGCCAGAAGGGCACTGGTCGCGCCCGCGCCGGGTCCATCCGTTCCCCGCTCTGGGTTGGTGGTGGCGTGGTCTTCGGACCCAAGCCCCGCGGCTACTCGAAGAAAATCAACAGCAAGGTAAAGTCGCTGGCCTTCAGCCGCGCGCTCTTTGATCGCGCCAGCGCCGGTGAGCTCGCCGTCGTCGAACAGTTCGTGGCTGCGCCGGCCAAGACGAAGGTCGTTGACCAACTCGTCGGCCGCATCGCGCCGAAGGGCAAAGTGCTCCTCGTCGACGCGCCATTCGCCGCCGATACCGCCCGGGCCGCTCGCAATATCGACCGCGTTTCGCTGCAGGAGGCCGCCAAGCTGAACACCCTCGATCTCTGCCAATACCAGAAGATCGTGGTCAGCGCGAAGGCCCTCGATGCCATCATCGCCCGCGTCAATGGAGGGAAGAACTAATGCAAGCCGACAAAGTCCTTAAGCTCGTCCGCCTTTCGGAGAAATCGAACAAACTCAGCTCCACGCTGGGCCAGTATACGTTCGAGGTGGCCAGATATGCCAACAAGCATGCCATCGCCGAGGCCGTGGAGCAGACCTTCAAGGTCACCGTCCGCCGGGTGAATGTCCAAAATTACCGCGGCAAGAACAAGAAAAGCCGTCAAGGCCGCCCGAGCGTCGGCTCGGACTACAAGAAGGCGATCGTGACGCTGAAGGTCGGCGACAAGATCGAACTCGTCTAATCGCGCCGCCGCATCCCGGAGAACCGCACCATGCCTATCCATTCCTTTCGTCCGCTCACGCCCTCCGGGCGTTTCACTTCGCTGAACAAGCAGAAGGAGCTTTCCAAGAAGCGCCCTGAGCGCGCCCTCACCGAGCACAAGCACAAGACGGGCGGCCGCAACGCCTATGGCCGCATCACGTCGCGTCATCGCGGCGGCGGTCACAAGCAGCTCTATCGGATCGTCGACTTCAAGCGCGACATCCTCGACATGCCGGCCAAGGTTCAGGCGCTGGAGTACGATCCTAATCGTACGGCCAATCTGGCCCTCCTCGCGTATTCGAGCGGCGAGAAGCGTTACATCCTCGCGCCGAAGGGCCTCAAGGTGGGAGACACCGTGTTCGCCGCGAACAAGGTCACGACGAACGACTTCGACGTCGGCAATAATTTCCCGGTCGGACTGATCCCGCCGTCTACGCTCCTCCATTCGGTCGAGCTGATTCCAGGGCGCGGCGCGAAGATTGCCCGTTCCGCCGGTGCCAGCGTCGAGCTCGTGGCCGTCGAGAATGGCCAGGCCACTCTGAAGATGCCTTCCGGCGAACTGCGTTTCGTCCATGCGAATTGCCGCGCCACGATTGGCGAAGTCGGCAATGGCGATCATAACCAGCAGTCGCTGGGCAAGGCCGGTCGCAAGCGCTGGCTCGGCGTCCGTCCGACCGTCCGCGGCGTGGCGATGAATCCAGTCGATCACCCCAACGGCGGTGGTCAGGGCAAGTCCAAGGGTGGTGGCGGTCGCCAGCATCTCGTGTCGCCGTGGGGCCAGCTCGCCAAGGGCTACGTCACCCGCCGCCGCTCGAAGCTCTCGACCCGCATGATCATCGTCCACCACAACGGCCGCAAGCCGCGTAACAAGAAGTAACCCTTTCCTTCGTACCATGGCACGTTCCATCAAAAAAGGCTTCTTCGTCGACTTTCACCTTCTCGAGAAAATCGAGAAGGCGGTAAAGACGGGCGTCAAGAAGCCGATCCAGACTTGGTCCCGGCGCTCGACCATCACTCCTGATTTTATCGGTCACACGTTCAGTGTGCACAACGGCAAGATCTTCACGGCCGTGTACGTCACGGAGAACATGGTCGGCCACAAGCTGGGCGAATTCGCACCGACGCGCATCTTCAAGTCGCACGGCGGCATGACGCGCAAGGAAATCTAAGTCACGGCGTTCCTCCTCCACCTCCTTTCGCCAAACAAACCAACAAAGGGTAGGGCGCGTTCGCGCTGCTATCGCCGGGACCCGGTCCCGGAATTCTTCATCCGACCATGGAAGTACAAGCCCTCACTCGCTACGCGCGCATGTCACCGAAAAAGATGCGCGAAGTTTCGCGCATCATTCAGGGACGCAAGGCGGCGGAAGCCGTCGACTATCTCGCCCTGATCCCTCGCAAATCTGCGCGCCTGATCGCGAAGACCCTCCGTAGCGCGATCGCGAATGCGGAGAACAACAACAACCTTTCGGCCGACAGCCTCACGGTGAAGTTCGCGCTGATTGAAAACGGTCCGGTCCTGAAGCGCTTCAAGGCCGGCGCCCGCGGTACCGCCAAGCCGCGCCGCAAGAAAATGTCGCACATCCGCATCGTCCTTTCCGACGGCAACGCCAGCTAATCACTTCCATGGGCCAAAAAACCAACCCGATCGGTTTCCGTCTCGCCGTCCGCCGCAACTGGCAGTCCCGCTGGTATGCGAGCAAAAAGGACTTCGGCAAGCTGCTGGCTGAAGACCAGCTCATCCGCTCCAAGCTGATGGAAAAGCTTAAGCAGGCTTCGGTGCCGCGCATCTTCATCGAGCGCGCGTCGAATCGCGTGCGTGTCAAGATTTACACCGCCCGGCCGGGCATCGTGATCGGCCGGAAGGGCCAGGAGATCGAGAAGATCAAGGAAGAGCTCGCGAAGCTGACGGGGAAGGAAATCCTCCTCGACATCCAGGAAGTGAAGAAGCCCGAAATCGAGGCAGCCTTGGTGGCCGAAAACGTCGCACTGCAGCTTGAGCGCCGAATCGCTTTCCGCCGTGCCATGAAGAAGGCGGTCGAGATGGCCATGGCGCTCGGCGCCGAGGGCATCCGCATCCAGTGTTCCGGCCGCCTCGGCGGCGCGGACATCGCGCGCCGCGAATGGCAGCGCAAGGGCCGCGTGCCGCTGCATACCTTGCGTGAGAATATCGACTACGGTTTTGCCGAGGCCCTGACGGTCTACGGAAAGATCGGGGTCAAGTGCTGGATCTGCAAAAAAGAAGCCGACAACAACTGACGACATTTTAGAGTTTCGATTCCTAGTCCTCGCTTGAGGCTGAGCGCTTGGCGCCGCCCGCGAGTGACCGTAGTCAAAATTCCGAAATCCCAAATCGAAAATCACCATGGCTCTCGCACCCGCCCGCACCAAATATCGCAAGTCGCAAAAAGGCTCTCGCGCCGGAAATGCCAAGCGCGGCAACACGCTTGCTTTCGGCGAATTCGGCCTTCAGTCCCTTTCCCGCGGTCCGATGACGGGCCAGCAGATTGAGGCGGCCCGTGTCACTATTTCGCGACACCTCAAGCGCAAGGGAAAGCTCTGGATCCGGGTGTTCCCGCACAAGCCGATCAGCAAGAAGCCGGCCGAGGTACGCATGGGGCAGGGTAAAGGCCCGGTTGAGTACTACGTCGCCGTGATCAAGCCGGGTGCCGTGCTCTTCGAACTCGCCGGTATCTCGCCCACCATCGCCAAGGAGGCCTTCCGCCTCGCCGATGCGAAACTGCCGGTTCGCTGCCGTTTCATCCAGCGCGACGCCGCGGTGGCCTGACGCCAAAATCAAACCGTTCCATCATGACAGCCAAAGAAATTCAGGCGCTCTCCGCCGGCGAAATCGATCTCAAGCTCCGCGAAGTCCGGGAGCAGCTCCTGCAGCTCCGGCTGCGTCGCCAGACCGGCCAGGTCGAAAAGACTCATGAGCTGCGCATGCTCCGCAAGGACATCGCCCGGCTCGAAACTGCCAAGACCGCCAAGAAAAGCTCCGCTCCCGTCGCCGCCTAAGCGCCGGAAGGAATAAATTTACCACGCCATGTCCTCCGCCACCACCGGCCAGCGCAGCAAACGCAAGACCCAGATCGGTTTCGTCTCGAGTCGCTCGGGCGACAAGTCGATCAAGGTCACCATTGCGTACAAGACGCCGCACCCGCTTTACCACAAGGTCGTCAATCGCCAGACCGTTCTCCACGTCCACGACGAGCAGAACGAGACCAAGGTCGGTGACAAGGTCGAGGTCATGGAGACCCGTCCGATCAGCCGGCTGAAGCGCTGGCGGGTCACGTCGGTGATCCAAAAAGCCATCACGACCGACGCCGTCGCCATCACGGAGAGGGACGTTGCCGCCCAAGTACCCACGAAGACCACGGTTGCGAAGCCGGATGCCACCGCGTCCGCGCCCCGCGCCTGAACACTCACTTAAACCACCAACAGAGGAGGTCGCCATGATCCAACTCCGCTCAATTCTAGAAGTCGCCGATAATACCGGCGCCCGTCGTGCCGCCATGATCAGCCGTAAGGGCCAGATCACCAGCACCGCTGGCGTGGGCGACATCATCACCGTTCACATCAAGCAGAGCTCCACCGAGGCCACCGTCAAAAAAGGCGAAGTGGTCAAGGCAGTGGTTGTGCGGACCAAAGCGCCCGTGCGCCGGGCCGACGGCAGCTACCTGCGATTCGACAGCAACGCGATCGTCATCATCGACGCCACCAACAATCCGCGCGGCACCCGCATCTTCGGGCCGGTCGCGCGCGAACTGCGGGCGAAGAATTTCATGAAGATCATCTCGCTCGCGCCGGAGGTCCTCTAACATGAAGAAATTCCACGTGAAACGCGGCGACGGGGTCGTCGTCATCTCCGGTTCCCAAAAGGGGAAGTCCGGCAAGGTACTCGAAATCCTCCCGGCCAAGCAGCGCGCCCGCGTTGAGGGACTCGCGATGATGAAACGCCACCTGAAGAAATCCCAGGAGCATCCTCAAGGCACCATTTCCGAGCGCGAAGGCTCGATCCACATTTCCAATCTGATGCTGCAGGCGACCTTCGACGCCAGCAAACGCAAGAAATCAGCGCCCGTCGCCTGATTTCGCACTGCACGCTTGCCTTGCCGGCAGCGGGTCTGCGTTATTGACCGCTTTTCGACTCTCACCCTCCTCTCCCAACGCCCCGGCTTGATACCCCGGGGTTCCGAACATGAGCTACGTTCCCACTCTCAAGAAACTCTACGCCGAACAGGTTGTGCCCGAATTGGTGAAGAACCGCGGCTACGCCAACAAGCACCAGGTGCCCAAGCTGGTGAAGATTAATATCAACACCGGTATTGATGCGGAAGCCGACAAGAACCAAATCGCTGACATCACGCGGGACATCGGAGCCATCGCCGGCCAGAAGCCCGTCCTGGCCCGTGCCCGGAAGGCGATCGCGAATTTCAAGCTGAAGCCAAATCAGATCGTCGGCTGCCACGTAACGCTCCGCGGCGTCGCCATGTGGGAGTTCCTGTACCGACTGCTGGCTGTGTCGCTTCCGACCATCCGCGATTTCCGCGGCGTGCCGCCGAAGCTTGACGGGCAGGGTAACTACAATCTCGGGATCACCGACCACTCCATTTTCCCGGAAATCACCGTGGAGAACGTCAAGAAGCACATCGGCCTCGACATCACGATTGTGACGACGGCGCAGACGGACGAGGAAGGCCGCGAATTGCTCCGGCTGCTCGGAATGCCGTTCCGCCGGACTGAAGCCGCACCAAAGACGCAAGCCGCCTGATCCCCTGTCATCCGCTTAATCTCCCAGACCATGCCGAAAACATCCGCCATTCAGCGCAACGAGAAGCGCAAGAGACTCGCCGTTAAGTTTGCTCCCGTGCGGGCCGAGTTGAAGGCCATCCTAGCCAACCCGACCGCCACCGACGAGGAGTTTTATGCCGCGCAGAAGAAGCTGCAGAAGCTCCCGCGGAACTCGTCGCCGACCCGGATTCGCAACCGTTGTGCGTTGAGCGGCCGTCCCCGCGGCTACAAGCGCAAGTACGGCGTATCTCGACTGACGTTTCGCGAGCTCGCGCTCGCCGGCAAGATTCCCGGCGTGACAAAGTCATCCTGGTAAGCAGAGCCCACCTGTCGTTCGCCATCCTCCGTTTCTACCGACCCAACTATCCAGCCAGTTTTTTTTCGCCGGAAGTTTAAGCGCCTTGGCGCTCGGATATGATCCGGCGATGCAGAAACCAAACATCCACCATGACCGATCCGATCAGTGATTTTCTTACCCGCCTCCGCAATGCGGCCAAGGCGCGTCTCGATGAATGCGTGAATCCGCACTCGACGCTCAAGTCGAGCATCGCGGCCGTCCTGAAGAACGAGGGCTATATCTCCGGATACAGCGACAGCGTCGATGGCCAGGGCCACAAGACCCTCGTGGTAAAGATGAAATATGTCGATGGCGCCTCCGCCATCACCGGCATCACCCGCGTCTCCACGCCGGGTCGGCGCCTTTACTTCCGCTACACTGAAATTCCGCGGGTCCTTAACGGGCTCGGCATCGGCATCCTTTCCACTTCGAAGGGCCTGATGAAGGACGCCGACTGCCGCCGTAACAGAGCGGGCGGCGAAATGATCTGCAACGTCTGGTAAATCGCCACGTCCATGAGCCGCATCGGCAAACAACCCATTCCCGTTCCCGACAAGGTCAACGTCACCATCAAAGGTGACACTGTCCTCGTCGAAGGTCCCAAGGGCAAGGTCTCGAAACTCTTCGCACCCGTCGTCAAGGTGACGGTCGCGGACAAGAATGTCATCGTGAGCCGGACGGAGGACGACAGCCGCTTCGCCAAGGCGATGTACGGCACCGTTCGCTCCATCATCGCCGGGATGGTCAAGGGCGTGACGGATGGCTATACGAAGGACCTTGAAATCCAGGGCGTCGGCTTCAAGGCCAACCTGAAGGGCAATCTTCTCGATCTCGCGCTCGGCTATTCCCATCCCATCGTGATGGAGATTCCGGCCGGGATCAAAGTGACCGTCACAGACCAGACCAAGGTGAAGGTAGAAGGGGCTGACAAGCAGCTTGTCGGCGCCGTGGCGGCTGAGATCCGCAGCTACTATCCGCCAGAGCCATATAAGGGCAAGGGCGTGCGTCTCGTGGGCGAGCGCGTTCGCCGCAAGGAAGGTAAGACCGTCGCCTAACCGGAATCGAAATCATGAGCACATCTTCCAAAGCCACCCTCCTGCAAAAGCGCCGCTGGAGAATCCGCAAGAAAGTCACTGGCACTGCCGCCCGTCCGCGTCTCTGCGTCCGCTTCACCGCGAAGCACGTGTACGCCCAAGCCATCAACGACGACGCCGGAACGACCTTGGTTTTCCTTGGCAGTCTCGATGCCGAACTGCGCAAGCAGAAGCTTAAGGCCAACATCGCCAGCGCGAAGGCGCTCGGGGTGGCGTTCGCCATCAAGGCCCAGGCAGCCGGCATTTCTTCCGTGGTTTTCGACCGCAGCGGCGCGCCCTATCATGGCAAAGTCAAAACGTTTGCCGACGCCGCGCGCGACGGTGGCCTTAAATTCTAAAAAGCATGAGTACCGAATCGACCTCCGCTCCTGACACCTCCGCCCCCGCCCCGGCCCCCGCTGCTGTAGCTCCCGCTTCCCCCGCCGCGCCGGCTCCCGGCCGTGAGCGCGATGGACGCGGCCATGGTGGCGGCGGTTTCCGCGGCCAAGGTGGTGGTGGTTTCCGTGGTCCCCGCCGTGATGGTGGCGGCCCCCGTCGCGACAATCGCGGCAAGGAGGCTTCTGATGGCCCGACGATGATCGAGAAGGTCGTCTTCATCAATCGCTGCGCCAAGGTCGTTAAGGGTGGCCGACGTTTCAGCTTCTCCGCTCTCGCCGTCGTCGGCGACGGCAAGGGCAAGGTTGGCATCGGCTACGGCAAGGCCAATGAAGTCCCTGACGCGATCAAGAAGGGCACCGCTAATGCCCACAAGCATCTCGTCAACGTGAAGCTCAAGGGCGACACGATCCCGCACGATGTGCTTGGCGTTTACGACGGTGGTCGCGTCATGCTCAAGCCGGCTTCCCCAGGTACCGGTCTGATCGCCGGTGGTGCCGTACGCGCCGTCCTCGAGGCCGCGGGGGTGAAGAACATCCTCACTAAGTCGATGGGCTCGTCGAATCACATCGCCGTCGTCCATGCGACATTGAACGGACTTCTCCAACTCCGCTTGGCCGAGACAATTGCCTCTATCCGTAAGTCGGTCTGAGCGTTCGCCTCCCCCGTCTTCTCCCTCATCTCTCATCCGAGTCCCGGGCGCCGCCCGTCCGGGGCGCCCCCCTTCCAGGAATCATCATGAAACTTCACGAACTTAAGAACGTCCCCGGTGCTGTACACCGCCAGAA
>CAINHV010000092.1 GCA_903848965.1 uncultured Opitutia bacterium
GAAGTGATTCTATTGGGGCTCGCGTGATCGACTGACGGGGAAAGCAGGTCATACTTCCCGCTGCTCACGCAGCGGGCTACCACTCGGAGTAGCCCTGTCCGTGAGGGCAGGGAGGGGCATCGGTCTCCCGACCCATGAATTCTCCACGCTTGATAAAACGACTTTCACGGGTCGGAGACCCGTGCCAGCCACGATTGAATCCGGCGCGGTCCTGCGTAGCATCACGGCGATGCCCGAACTCGAAACGGCCGCCACGGTGGAAGGCACGACGCCGGACGATCTCGTCGAGGTCGGCGTCTATTCGTCGATCGCGGAAGGTTCGCAACACGGTCTCGTGGTCCTCGCGATGCGGCATCCGTACTGGCTGGAGCCCGGGAGCGATTTCATCCGGCTGCTTGTGGAACCTGCGATTGCCACGACCGCCCGCCACCAACTCGCCTGCTTCGACCGCGAGAGCGCCCCGCCGGCCCGAACGCCGTAACCCGCGCTTCCGGGCGCGGCGCCGGCCTAACGCGGGGGAAGCACACCCCGCGCCACCCGGATCATGGCCTCGACGCTGCGATCCACATCGGCGTCGGTGGTGGCCCAGGAGGATACGCTGATTCGCATCGCGGTGCGCCCCTGCCACACGGTGATTCCGGCCCAGCAGGTACCCTCGGCTTGAATCGCCTCAATCACGCGCTTGGTGGTCGCGGCGTCGCCAAAGGCCACGAGCACCTGGTTCAGCACGACCTCGTTGAGAATCTCCCCGCCCGCAGCCGCCAGCCGCTCCGCAAACCGGCGGGCTTGCGCGCAATTGCGTTCGATCAATTCCGCCACGCCTTCCCGGCCCAACGCCCGCAGCGCCGCCCAGACCTCGACGCCGCGCGCGCGGCGGGATAACTCCGGCGTGAAGTCCGCGGGATTCCGCTGATCGTTCTGCGTGGGCAGATACTCGGCCGTAATCGCCATCGCCGCCTTCAGCGCATGGGGGTCGCGCACTAGCGCCAGCCCGCAGTCGTAGGGCACATTCAGCCACTTGTGCGCATCGGTGGCCCAGGAATCGGCCCGCTCGATGCCGGCCGTCAGGTGGGCCCGCGAGGGCGCCGCGGCGGCCCAAAGTCCGAACGCGCCATCCACATGCACCCACGCTCCGGTGCCTTCCACTCGCCGGCAGATGGCCCCGATGGGATCGAAGGCTCCCGTGTTCACATTGCCGGCCTGCAAACAGACAATCGTGGGGCCCACGACGTCCGGAAAAGCCTCCGCGCGCAGCCGGCCCTGCCCGTCGACCGGCACGGCGACGACGCGGGTCCGGCCGAGCCCGAGCAGGCCGAGCGACTTGGTCACACTTGGGTGGGCCTCGGATCCGATCACGACCGTGATCGGAGGTGCGCCAAACAACCCGTCGGCCTCCACGTTCCATCCCCCGCGCGCCAGCACCGCATGCCGGGCCGCCGCCAGCGCGGTGAAATTAGCGACCGTCGCGCCCGTGACGAAGCCGGCGCCGCACCCCGGCGGCAGACGCAGGATCTCCAGGAGCCAGCGCAATGCGACCTGTTCCAGGTGAGCCGTCCCCGGCGTCGGCCGGTAGAGCCCCGTATTCTGATCCCAAGCACCGGCGAGCCAGTTGCTGGCGAGCGTGACCGGCAGCGAGCCGCCAATCACAAAACCGAAGAACCGCGCGCCGGCCATCGCCGTCGTGGCGGGCGAACCCACCTCATCCAGCAACCGCAGCGTCGCCGCCGGATCCGAAGGCCCGGCCGGCAGCGGTTCGTCAAAGCGCTCCAAGCCGGAGATCGCGGCGGGCGTGGGCGCCACGCCGCGGGCGTCGAGACCCTCCAGGTAACGTATCGCCCGCTCGGCGGCGTCGCGCAGGAGATCGTTCGTCGCCATGGCAGCCGCGACGGACTACTCGCCCACCCGGTTGCCGATCGATTCGAGCTCCGCGTCGGTATACGGCTGACCGCGGATAATGATCGCCCGCCTCATGTCAGCGATGACCGACGGAGCGACCGCCGGAGCCTCGTGGCCCCAGTTCCGGCGAACGTAGGTCAGCACGGCCGCCAAATCGGCATCCGCCATCATCTCGAGTGCGGGCATCGGGGCGGCGAACCGGCCCGTCTTGCCCTTCAGGAGAATACGCGCGAGCAGCTGCTCGTCGCCGAGGACCCACTTCGAATTGACCAGCGGCAGCGCGAGGCCGTCGAGGCCCATGCCGGTGGGCTGGTGACACGCGGAGCACACGAAGGTGTACACGTTCTTGCCCTTCTCGAACTGCTGCTGTTCTGCGGCCGTCAGCGGCTTTGGGCCGCCCGGGTGTTTCCCCGGCCAGTCGAACCGGGTGACCAGGTCACCCGACAGCTTGGCAATCTCGGCGTCGGCATCCTTGGAGGCCGTCTCGAGCGCCTTGGGGAACGCCGGAATCTTCCGGACACTCGTCGTGCGCATGCCGTTCAGCAGCGCCAGGCGATGCCACTTCGGCTGCGCGTCGGTGCGGACCAACTCGAACAGCCGCTCGACCTTGGTCGCGTTGCCCTCCTGCAACACCGAGGCCGCCAGAGCTTCAAAGACATTCGCAAAACCGGGACGCGTCTCGCGCCACTCCGGGGACGCCGCAAGCCGCTCCATGAAGCCAAGCTCGTTGCCGGCGAGGCTGCTCACCACCGCTTGGATCACGAAAGGCGTCTCGGCGTCCCGCAACAGCAGCGCCGCCAAAGCGGCATCACGCGTGGCCGCCGGGGCCTCGCCGAGCGAGAACGCCACCTGCCAGCGAACTTCGCGCGATGGATCGCGGACGCGGGAGGCCACCTTGTCGACCAGCGCGGCGTTGCCGGCATTCAGCATCGGCTCGCTCAACCGAATCGCGGTGGCCCGAAGCTTCGGGGCCGGATCGTCGAGCACGTTGGCGATGGTCTCGGAGTCGATGTCGCCGATGCCTTCGAGAATCCAAAGAGCCTGCAGGCGGGTCGGCACCGTCGCGGTCGCGGCGAGAGCCTGCTTGCGCAGGCTCGTCGTCACTGACTTGTCGGCCCGCTCCACCAGCAGCCGCCGCGCAGTGTCGCGCCACCAGCCGTTCGGATGAGTCAGATGCTCGACCAACTGGGCGGACGTCGCCTTCGAGAGATTCGGCTGCGGCCCGGGCGGCTTGGAATCGTGGACGATCCGGTAGATGCGACCGAGCCGGGTGCCCTTGTCCAGTCCGCGCTCGATGATCTGCTTGCGCAGGTAGCTCGTCATGAACTGCCGGTGCTGCAGAATGCCGCGGTAGAGATCGACCACGTACATCGTGCCATCGGGAGCGGTGTAGAGATTGACGGGGCGGAAACGCTCGTCGGTCGAGGTCAGGAATTCCTGCTGCCCGTCCGCATAGGCGTTCCGGCCGCTGAGGATGCCCTCCTCCTCCTTGATGATCGAACGCCGGATCACATGGGCCGAGGGCTCGGTGGAGAAATAGTTACCGTAGAACTCGGCCGGAAAATTGTCGCCGCGATAGATGAGCGGTCCGCAGGCGGCCGTGAAATCCTTCAGCGTGCCGTTCTTGCGGAGCTGGCCTTCCCCGTAACCGCGGTTGATGCCCGCGGTGACGCGAGCCGGCCAGAGTTCCTGGTTCGCGTCGACGAGATGATTCACGCCGCTGCCGCGATTCTCGACCCGCGCGTTGGTCAGGTTCAGGTTCGGATTGCGCGAGTGATAGTGCAGCGGGACCAGGTCGGAGCGCAGGTAATCGGAATTCGAATTCGTGAAGGTCCGGCCGTAGTCGTCCATCGCCTGGCCCCACTGGCCGCGGGAAACCACCGGCGATGAAATCCACTTGCCGTCCTTCAGCCGGAAGCGCCGTCCGTATGAACTGGAGACAAGCCAGTTGTCCATACCCCAGAGCAGCCCGTTGCCGCCGCCTTCCGGATTGGTCTCGCGGACCGAGTAGTCAGTCGAGATGGCGGTCTTCTCGTCGGCCTTGCCGTCGCCGTTGGTGTCGCGGGTGAACCAGAGATTCGGTGGCTCGGCGACAATGACGCCGTCTTTCAGGACCTTCACGAGGCGCGGCAGGTGCAGGTTGTCCATGTACACCGTGCTCTTGTCCATCCGGCCGTCCTTGTCGGTGTCCTCGAGCATGACGATCCGGTTGATCGGCTCGATTTCGCCCTTCCCGTCCACATCGGGCATGTAGCTGCGCATCTCGACGACCCAGAGGCGCCCATCGGGATCGATGTCCATCGCCACCGGCTCGGTGACGAGCGGTTCACTGGCCACGAGTTCAATCCGGAACCCCGGCTGCAGACGGAACGACTTCAGGGCGTCCTCCGGCTTCAACACCGGCGCCGGCGGGATATTCCATTCCTTCGGTGGCGGGGCCTGCACCTGGCCCGCGGAGTCACGCTGGTCGCCCATTTGGGCAAACAGCGACGCGGACAGGCCGAGGAAGGTGGCAACGCGGAGGAGACGACGGGGGAGTGATCGCATGGCAGTGAAAAGGTTGTGGATACAGCGAAGCAGGCAATGGAAAGCGGGCAAACGCAAAGGCGGGTTTTTCGGGGGCGGAATTGCTTCGGTCGCGCTGCCTTCGTGCAGGGGCGCAGTCTTGCGGCGCCCCTCCGCTTGAAAAACCCGGCCCCTACCCTCGCCCGATCCCCGCTTAACCCGGATGTTTCACGGTACCAAGATAAGATCCAACACTCTGTGGCAGGCGCTAAGATCCAACACTCTGTCGCAGCCGCTGGGAGTGGCGCCAGTCGGAGACTGGCTCCACGGGCGACAATCGCCTGCGGGGGCTGTGAAATATCCGCCTAAGGCAGCCACGGATACTTCCGCGGATCCGGTTTCCGCTTCTCGCGCTGCGCGGTCATGAAGTGCTTCGCCTCCTCGCTCATGTAATAGAGCAGCGTGGCATTGCCCGCGAGTTCCTGCACGCCGGCCTGGCCGTCGAGCTCGGCGTTGAACGCACTCTTGAGCAGCCGAATCGCGAGCGGGCTCTTCTCCAGAATCTCGTTCGCCCATTTCACGCCCTCGGCTTCGAGGTCCGCCACCGGCACCACGGTGTTCACCAGCCCCATTTCGTGCGCCTCCTTCGCGCCGTATTGCCGGCAGAGAAACCAGATCTCGCGGGCTTTCTTCTGACCGACCACGCGGGCGAGATAGCTCGATCCAAAGCCGCCGTCGAAGCTCCCCATCTTGGGACCGACCTGGCCGAAGATCGCATTGTCGGCGGCGATGCTCAGATCGCACACGACATGGAGCACATGGCCACCGCCGATCGCATAGCCCGCGACCAGCGCAATCACGACTTTGGGCATCGAGCGGATCAGCTTCTGCAGATCGAGGACGTTGAGGCGCGGTACTCCGGCTTCATCCACGTAGCCCGCGGGGCCGCGGACACTCTGGTCGCCGCCCGCGCAGAAGGCATATTTCCCGTCGGTGTGGGGCCCCGCGCCAGTCAGCAGGATGACGCCAATCGCGGGATCCTCCCGCGCGTCAGTGAAGGCGTCGAACATCTCGGCGACCGTGCGCGGCCGAAACGCATTGCGCTTCGCCGGGCGATTGATGGTCACACGGGCGATGCCGCCGGACTTGTGGTAGAGGATGTCCGTGTAGGTCTTGGCGACCTTCCATTCGGGAATCATCCGCGGAGCGTGAAACCATTTTCGGCGGTTGTCCACCGGTCAGCCGAGAACTGTCTCAGCGGAAGTGTGCAGTAGGAAATCGCGAAGAGGCGCACTTTGTGGCCCGCGGCGTGAGCGGCGGGACTTTACCGAGCGGAGCGATGAAGAAGTTTCCGGCTTCGATCTCCACCCCGACCGAGCCGGGTTTGAGCCTGAATCCAGGAAGCCAGGAATCGGA
>CAINHV010000093.1 GCA_903848965.1 uncultured Opitutia bacterium
GACGTCGACGTCCGCACCTGGCTGCAGGAGCGACTCGAATCCGCCCGCAACCAGCCCGATTTTTCCAAGGCGGAAAAGATCCGGATTCTCCGCCGGGTCTACAAGGCCGAGCTCTTTGAGCGCTTCCTGCACACGAAATACGTCGGCCAGAAGCGGTTTTCCCTCGAGGGCGGCGAGACCATGGTCGCCGCCATCGACTCGATCATCGAACACTGCCCGCACGTCGGCGTGGACGAGGTCGTCATGGGCATGGCCCACCGCGGCCGCCTCAACATCCTCACCAGCGTGATGCGGAAATCGTTCGAGGTCCTCTTCGAGCAATTTTCCGAAAACTACATCCCGGATGCCGTCGGGGGCGACGGCGACGTGAAATACCACCTCGGCTACGAAGCCGTCCTCGAAACCGCCGCCGGCAAGCAGGTCGAGGTCCGCCTCGCCGCCAACCCCTCCCACCTCGAAATCGTCGATCCGGTCGTCGAGGGCAAGGCCCGCGCCCGGCAACGGATCCGCGGCGACACCGAAACCCGCCGCAAGGTGCTGCCGCTCCTCATCCACGGCGACGCCGCCTTCGCCGGCCAGGGCACGGTGGCGGAGACGCTCAACTTCTCCCAGCTCCCCGGTTACAAGACGGGCGGCACCCTCCACTTCATCGTCAACAACCAGATCGGCTTCACCACCCTGCCAATCGACGCCCGCTCCACGCGCTACTGCACGGATGTCGCGAAGATGATCGAGGCTCCGGTGTTTCACGTGAACGGCGACGATCCCGAGGCCGTCTGCATGGTCGCCCAGCTCGCGCTCGAATTCCGCGAGAAGTTCTCCCGCGATGTCGTGATCGACATGTATTGTTACCGCAAACACGGGCACAACGAGACCGACGAGCCCGCTTTCACCCAGCCGCTGCTCTACAAGCAGATCGCCACCCACCCGCAGGTCTCCGTCGTGCTGAGCCGGAAGCTCATCACGGAAGGCACCATCACCGAGGCCGAGTCCCAGGCGATCAAGGCAGAGTATCTCGCCGCGCTGGAAAAGAGCCTCGAGGTGGCCAAGGCCGCCGAAACCGCGAAGAGCGCCAAGCGCGTCACCGCCCTCGAGACGAAAAAATTCGAGGGCTCGACCGCGATCTTCCAGCCCGATTTCCACTTCAAGCCCGTGCTCACCGGGGTCTCCGCCGAACTGATCGGCCAGGTCGTCGCCGGCCTCACGACCGTGCCGGCCACGTTCAAGCCGAACCCGAAGATCAAGCGCTTCCTCGAGGCCCGGGCCCACGCCCACCGCGAGGGCGGCCCGATCGACTGGGGTTTCGCCGAGGCGCTGGCCTTCGGCACACTCGTCGTCGAGGGCATCCCGATCCGCCTCAGCGGCCAGGACTGCGAACGCGGGACGTTCAGCCACCGCCATTCCGTGCTCCATGACATGGATACCGGCGCCACGTACTCGCCGCTCAAGAATCTCGATCCCAAACAGGCGCGGTACTGCGTGTACAACTCGCTGCTCTCCGAGGCCGCCGTGCTCGCCTTCGACTACGGCTACTCGCTCGACTACCCGGATCTGCTCTGCATGTGGGAGGCCCAGTTCGGCGACTTCGCCAACGGCGCCCAGGTGGTCATCGACCAGTTCCTCGCCGCCGGCGAATCGAAGTGGCAGCGCACCAGCGGCATCGTGCTCCTGCTGCCGCACGGCTACGAGGGCCAGGGCCCCGAGCATTCCTCCGCCCGGCTCGAGCGCTTCCTGCAGCTCTGCGCCGAGGACAACATCCAGGTGGCCAACATCACCACCCCAGCGAACTTCTTTCACGCTCTCCGCCGCCAGGTGAAACGCGACGTCAAGAAACCGCTGGTCGTCATGTCGCCCAAGTCGCTGCTGCGCCACCCTGCCGCCGTCTCGCGGATCGAGGAGTTCACGCAGGGATCCTTCCAGGAGATCATCGACGATCCGCATTTCAATCCGACGGGCGGCACGCGGTCCCCCCTGCCGGCCGACGGCAAGGCACCCGCCCGCCTCATCCTTTGCTCGGGCAAAGTGTACTACGATCTCGTGGACTACCGCGCGAAGCATCACCTCACCGACACCGCGATTGTCCGCGTGGAACAGCTCTATCCGCTCCATCGCAAGCGGCTCGCTGAGATCGCGAAGCGTTACCAGGGCGCCCGGCTGGTCTGGGCCCAGGAGGAGTCCGAGAACATGGGCGCGTGGACGTGGATCGATCAGCAACTCGAGGACGTCGTCGGCCGCCGGCCGCTCTACGCCGGCCGCGACGCCTCGGCCTCACCGGCCGTCGGCTCGCTCGCGCTGCACAAACTCGAACTCGCCGCGCTGCTGAAGCAGGCCTTCACGGTTTAAAACGACTCGCTACTCCCTCCCCGCCGCTCGCTACTTCCGTCATGCCTCTCCTCGAAGTCAAAATCCCGCCGATGGGCGAATCCATCAGCTCCGGCATCCTCGCCAAGTGGCACGTCAGCGACGGCGACGTCGTGAAAAAGGATCAGCCGCTCTTCGAACTCGAGACCGACAAAATCACCTCCGAGGGCACCGCCGAGGGTGCAGGCAAGATTTCCCTGAAGGTCGCGGTCGGCGACGAGGTGAAGATCGGCCAGGTCGTGGCC
>CAINHV010000094.1 GCA_903848965.1 uncultured Opitutia bacterium
CACTCGCTCACGCTCGCGGCCACGGGCAGCTCCGTTCCCAGAACGCGAAACCTCAAAACCCAAACTCCGCAGCTCCGACGGCCTCCCCTTATTAGTGATTCCGGCGGCGCCGGAATCACCTGACTTCGTGCACGAACTTCACGTAGGCCGACTCCGTTTCCTGGCGGACTTTCGCGGCCTGGGTCGCGGAGCGCTTCGGGGCCTCGGCGGGCGTCTCGGCCATCTTGACGAGGAAGCGATAGGAAATCCGCAGTCCCTCGTCCTTGGCCATCGCCCCTTTGAAGAAGAATCCGAAACGACCGTATTCGCGGGTGGAGAACTCCTCCACCGGATTGCCGATCGCATTCATCTGCACGACGCTGTACCAGCGGCCGTGGAGCGGGAACAGAAACTCGCCCCACTTGAGGGTATCCCCTTTCACCGACCCGGTCGCGCCCGGCAGGCCGCCGCGGTAGTAGGGCTTGCCGGCTTTCTCGGCACTGGCCGGGGCGTAGAGATAGGACGTCTCCGCGATGTGGTCGTACACGCTGGCGTCAACGCGCATGTGCACGCCGGCATGCTGGACATCAGCCCCCAGCCGGAGATCGCGGGCGGGCAGAAATTCGGAGGTGTGATCGATCTGGGCCAGCGCGTTTGAAGGTTTGGTCACGCGGATCCGGCGGGTCTCGGTCAGCAGAAGATTGCTGCCGGAGGAGTCCTTCTTGCCGGCGCGCCATTCGATCTTGGCAATGATGCTCCCGGAGTTGTCGTTGGTCGCCATCTTCTCGACTTCCGTCAGCACCTGCGTGGTGCCATTGGCCATCGACCAGGTGTCGGCGTAATCACCCTTGTAGGCGGTGCCTTCGAGACCGGCGTCCAGCTTGCCGAGATCGGACTCGATCACTTTCCAGCCGACAAAAATTCCACGCTGATGCGGTTCGATGCCCGCTTCCTTGCCATCCTTGCCGATGCCGGCGTTGGTGATGGCGCGACCCTGCTCGTCGTACACGGCGACAAACGGCTTCTGCTGGCCCTCGCCGTAAATAAGCCGCGCGACGAGGCGACCGTCGACGGTCACGCTGACGTTCTGGCCGGGCCCGACCTCATTGGCACCTTGGGTGACTTTCCAATCGGCGGCGACCGCCGGGGCGAGGGAGGCGGCGAAGAGTCCCAATACGGCGGTCGAGCGACGCAGGCCGGCCCGGAACGAAACGGAACGATGCGGGAGGATGAGATGGCGGGACATGGCGACGAAGATTGCGGTTGAGGAGGGCGAGAGTGGGGGAACTAAGGTGAGTGCCCGTTTCCGGCAAGCCGGTTCGACAGGGCCCTACAATCGGACCACGGAATCAGACCACGTACCCTGTAGGGCCGGCGCCCTTCGACCAGCTCAGGGCCTTTGGTTGTATCGCCCGTCAGGCCGTGAGCCTGTCGAACGGCTCGCCGCCGGGCTCCTTCGAGATCGAATTTCCGCTCCCTCTTCGCGGCCCGCCGCAAGCGGCGGCCCTACAACCGGAGAATGTGACCTGTAGGGCCGGCGCTCGCCGCCGGGCCCCTTTTGCCGGCCCCCTATTTCGGGGGCAATTCGCACGTGCCCAAAATTCGTTCGGCCTGTCCGCTCAGGCCGATGCCCTTGCCTCGCCGCGAGACTCCCCGGCTCCGTTGGGGACGATATTCCGAACCGTCAGCGACGTACTTTGTCACGACCTGTACCAAGCTCCGTCGTCCTGCACTCATTGGGAGCGCACCCCATGCCTTGCGGATTCTCGCAGGACTTCACGCCAGTCACGACGCCGCGGTCCACGCCGCCACGGTCATGCCTGACCATGTGCACCTCCTGCTCACACTAGGAGCACGACTGCGGCTCGGGCAATTGGTCGCGAAATTCAAATCATTCAGTCGGGATGCCGCCTCGGATACCTGGCGCTGGCAGGATGATTTCTTCGAACGAAGAGTAAGAGCTGATGAATCGAGCGAGGCCTACGCGCTCTATATTTTCATGAACCCCTATCGAGCGGGACTCCTCTCGCTCGAACAACGCTGGCCGTGGTGGTACTGCCCGGATGAGATGCGATTCGAGTTTCCCTCCCGATTGGCTCAGGAAAAATCAGTACCGGCAGAGTGGATCGGCGAATCCCGGAATCTTGGCCGAAAACTTCGCCGCGAAGATTTCGGTTGAGGAGGTACCCGCCGTCGGCATGGGCCCGCCGCAAGCGGCGGCCCTACAATCGAACCACGCACCTGTAGGGCCGGCGTTCACCGCCGGGCCTTTCGTGACGAAATTCCGACCCGCCTTCGCGGCCCGCCGCAAGCGGCGGCCCTGCAACCGGAGAATGCGACTTGTAGGGCCGGCGCTTGTCGCCGGGCCATTCGCGACAAAATTCCGACCCGCCTTCGGGCCCGCCGACCAGCGGCGGCCCTACAACTGGACCACGACCTGTCGGGCCCGCCGCTTGCGGCGGGTCCGACATATTCCTTGTTTGTGACTCTTCCCGCGGCCAACAATTCGACTCCCGTCCCCCTCGATCCCGAACCCGCTGCCTCCTGTCATGAACCGATTCATCCGTTACCTTTCCCGTTTATCCGGCCTGCTCGCGCTCGCCTCGCTGGCCCAGGCGGCTGAAGCGCCGGCGGACCTCGTGGTCGTCAACGCCAAGGTCCTCACCGTCGATGCCGCTTTCAGCCGGGCTGGGGCCGTGGCGATTCGGAACGGCACATTCGTGGCCGTGGGCGCGGAGGCCGACATCCGCCAGCTGGTCGGCCCGCAAACCCGCACGATCGATGCCGGCGGTCGCACGGTGATCCCCGGCCTTGTCGAGGGCCACTTGCACGCGACGGGCGCCGCCCGCGGCGACGCGCAACAACCCTACCGCCAGCTCTACTCGATTGGCGAAATCAAGGATTGGGTCCGCGAGCGCGTGCGCGAGGTGGGCCCGGGCGGCTGGATCCAATTGCCCCGGACGGACGTCACCCGAATCAAGGAACGCCGGCTGCCGAACAAGGCCGACCTCGACGAGGCCGCACCGAACAATCCGGCGGTGTTCACTTGGCAGTACGCCAACAAGATTATCCAGATCCTCAATACGACGGCCCTCAAGGTGACCGGTATCACGAAGGACACCGAGACGCCCGCGGGCGGGAAGATTCACCTCGGACCCAGCGGCGAGCCGACGGGCACGATCGAGAACGCCAGCGGTCTCGTGAACAAGTTCATGCCGGCGCGCGGCGTCACGGAGGAGAAATACCACGACACCCTTGTGCAACTGCTGCACAACTACAACGCGATCGGCATCACCAGCATCGGCGAGCGCGGCGCCAACGTCGCCGCCTTCGAGACCTACAACAAGCTGAAGGCCCAGGGTCGGCTCACCACGCGCGTGACGGTGACGATCAGCATCAACACCGACGGCACCGTCGAGGGCGCCGAACGCGTCATCAAGGCGATCCCTTTCAAGACCGGTGACGGCGACGACTGGGTGAAGATCGGGCCGCTCAAACTCGGCGTCGATGGGGGCATTCTCTACGCCACGGCCCACATGCGCGAGCCCTACGGTCCGCAGTCGTTTTCGCTCTACGGGATTTCGGATCCCGCCTACCGTGGCGACCTGCGCATCAGCCGCGAGCAGCTCAAGAACATCATCCGCACCGGTCATCGGCTGGGCTGGCAGATGTCGTCTCACGTGACGGGTGACGCCGGCGTGGATGCGGTCCTGGAAGCAGTCGAGGCGGCGAATGCCGATAGCCCGATCGCGCCGCGCCGCTACAACATCATTCATGGATATTTTCCCAATCCGGAGACGGCGCAGAAGGCGGCGCGCCTCGGGGTCGGCGTGGATATTCAGCCGATGTGGTATTACAAGGATGGGGACGCGCTGGCGGAGGCGCTCGGCCCGAAGCGGCTGGAGCATTTCATCGGGCTGCAGACGTGGCGCAAAGGTGGCGTCAAGGTGGCGATCAACGCGGACCACATGCAGGGCCTCGATCCGAACACGTCGTTGAATCCGTACAATCCCTTCCTCGCGATGCAGACGGCGATCACGCGCAAGACCGAGGGCGGCCAGGTTTTCGGGCCGGCGGAGAAGGTTTCGCGCGAAGAGGCGCTGCGGATGGTGACGATCGATGCGGCCTGGTTCAGTTTCGACGAGAAGAAGGTCGGATCGATCGAAGTCGGCAAACTGGCCGACCTCGCGATTCTGACCGATGACCTGATGAGCTGCCCCGAGGACAAGATTAAGGATATCCGCTCCCGCCTGACGATCGTCGGCGGGAAGGTCGTACATGAGGTGAAGTGATTTTCGATTCTCGATGAGGATGTCGCTTCGCTCGATATTTGATTTTGGATTGGTCGGAAGTCGGGAATCGTGGCCGCTAGCGTGAGCGAGTGGTGGCAGCGCCGCTGGAGAGACGGCGCCCTTACCGTCCAGGCTGACTGCGGGCAGGCGTGGACGAGCCACGCCCCTGCACCGTATTTCGCGCCGCACGCATGTTGTAGGGGTGCGCCTCGTGCGCGCCCGGCCTGGGTTTCGGAGCCTCCCGGTAATCGCCTTGCTCGGAGGACGCCGGTCAAAGACCGGCGCCACGTGGCGCCAGTCTCCGACTAGCGAAGATCGGATTCCCTCTCTGCCCGGCGCCACGTACACAAAAAAGGCCCGGCGAATTTCGCCGGGCCCAAATGTTTCGGTGGTCCGCCCGAGGGCGGAGCCGACCGGGATTACTTCAGCTCCGCGATCTTAATGTTCCGGAACTCAATCGTCGACTGCTCGTCGTTGTGCACCTGGAGGTTAACCGGGGCCTCGTCAGGATGCTTGTCGTCGGCGTAGGTGTGCACCTTCTGGCCGTTGACCCAGACGGTGAAGATCGCGCCGCGGGCCTGGAGACGGATGGTGTTCCAATCGCCCGGCTTGAAGTGCTTCCACGTGTCCTTCGCCATCGAATCATCCGTGTAGGAGAGTTGTCCGAGGTAGAAGGAGCCGGTCAGTTCGGTCTTCAGGCTGTGCGAGGTGCCAATCTGCATCTGCAGGGAGGGCTTGCGCATCGTGATGCCGCTGTCGGCCGGGGGCATGTACTTCACGTCGAGCTCGATGATGAAATTCTTGTAGCTCTTCTCGGTGCTGATCGTGCTGCCTTCGCGCTTGGCGTTGTTCGTGCCGACCAAGATGCCGTTCTTGACGGTCCAGATGGACGGATCGCCATTCGGCTTCCAGCCGGTCAGGTCCTTGCCGTTAAAAATGGTGGTGAAGACGGGGGCCGCCATCTCCGCGGCACTGACCAGGGACGAAGCGGATAGCACCGCGACGCAGGCAACAAGGGAACGAAACGATTTCATAAGGGTAGGATAGGGTTGCAGGGGAGTCGCCATGTCACGACTGACGCATCCGACAGGCAAGGTTTTCTTGCGCCGTGCCCGGGGCTTCACGACGTCAAAGTGGTCCGCGGCGCCGATGCCCCCGGATCCGGTGTAGTGGCGCGGATCGGCAATCAGCATGGTGTAGGTTGCGCCAACGGAGCATTGCGTGCGGCGCCGCGGAGAGGGAGGAAATGGGGAAGGGCGCGTGCGTTCCGCGCGATACGTCAAGCTAGGTGGAGCAGCTCGATCGGAAAGCGACGGGCGGTAACAGCGTTGTTACGGAATCCTCGGCTCGTTTGGTTTCCACCGCCTGTGGCCGCGAGCGTGAGCGAGTGGCGCGACTTAGGTGGATTCCGAAGTCAATCGGTTCGGCGTAGCCCTGCCCGTGAGGGCAGGGACTTCTTCATCGCTCTGCTTAAGGTCGTCCCGCTGCGCACGCCGCGGGCTACAATGCCAACTTCGGAATCTGGAAGTTATCGAAGGTCGCGCCGCCACTCGCTCACGCTCGCAGCCACGGAAAGACAGTTGCTGCCCCCATCGGTTTTCGCCCGCTCGTCGGTGAAATGCCTCAACGGCACGAACAGGGTTAAACGGCGGCCTGTTTCTCTCGCGTCTGCGCGTCCACGACCAACGTGGTCACCAGGTCGGATCCGACGTTCGTCATGGTGCGGGTCATGTCGAGAATCCGATCGACGCCCAAGACGATGCCAATCCCTTCCGGGGGAATTCCGAACGTGACCAGCAGGCCGGCGATCAACGGCAGCGATCCTCCGGGAATTCCCGCGACGGCGACGGCGCTCAGGACGGACAGGAGCAGCAGCGTGATCTGCTGGCCGGTGGAGAGGTCGATTCCAAAAACTTGGGCCACGAAGAGAACGACACAGCCCTCGTAGAGCGCCGTGCCACTCATGTTCATCGTAGTACCGAGCGGCAGCACGAAGCCCGCGACGCTGGGCTGGAGGTGCAGGGTATCCTTCGCGCAAGCGAGGGCGGCGGGCAGACTGGCGTTGCTCGAGCTGGTGGAGAACGCGGTGATGAGCACGGACCGGATGTCCTTGAAGAACTGCACCGGGCTGCGGCGCGCCCAGAAACGAATCCAGAGCGACATCGTGCCGA
>CAINHV010000095.1 GCA_903848965.1 uncultured Opitutia bacterium
CTCGCGGCCCCGATCACGCCGCCGGTGGCAGTCAAGGCCGCGGGCGTCTCCGAGGTGGCTGTCTACAAATTGAGCCCGTCGCCGGCGAACAAGAGCGACGTGCAGGCGGCCCTCGCGGCGGTTGATCGCGAGATCGCCCGGCTCGAGAGCAGCACCGCGGACAAGACCCGGATTCAGGGATTCAAGGCCCGTCGCGCCGAACTCAACAAGTCGTTCACCAAGGCGGGCTGGGATGGTTTGCTCGCTGAGATGCAGAAGCGCTGAGTCGCAGGCGCCGTTCGCGCCGCGGAGTTTTTCGGAGCCGTTCCCCGGAACGGCTCTTTTTGTTTTTAGACTGAGGGAGGCTGAGCCGACCAGACGTCCTGGGCGCACACGAGGCGCGCCCCTGCGAATGGTCGGCGATACGAAATGTGGGCGATACGAAATGCCTGTAGGGGCGGGGCTCGTTCACGCCCGGCTGGCTAGGGTATTTCTAAATCCCGCCTAGCCCTGAAACTCCCAGCCCGCGCATGCGATTGCAGCCCGTAGCGCCAGTCTCCGACCGGCGCCACTCATAGCCGGCGGCGATAGCGTGTTGGATCGTGTTATGGTTGCCGTGAAATATCCGCTCTAGTTCGTCGCCCAGGCGGCGCGAAGGTCGTCGGCCCCCTGGAGGGCGAACCCGGCCGGTTGCAGGCGTGCGGCCAGGGCCCGAACCTGACTTGCGTTGTCGATTGCCGGCCTGCCGTCCGCCTGCTGCAGGTTGTTCTCGAAGCCGACGCGCGCGTGTCCGCCTCGCTGGGCGGTGGCCACGAGGCAGTCGGCTTCATGGCGGCCGAAGGCACAGACCATCCAATGGGCGGGGATTGAAAGCGGCGGGGCGAGGAACGCTTCCAGATCGGCCGGTTCTGAATCACGAGTTCCCGCATAGCTGCCGAGGACGAAGAGCACCGGGAGGCGTTCGAAGGGGATGACGCCGCGCCGGGTGAGGTCCGCGAACCTTTGCGCCTCGGCGGCCGAGTAGAGAATGATCTGCGGCACCACGTGTTCGCGCCGGAGCCAGCCGAGAAATTCCGCGAAGGCCGGTTCGCTCGCGGAATCCGGGGCGAGTTCGCGCAGGGCCAGCGAGACGGCCTCCGGACGCACCGCCTTGACCACGGCCATCTGCGCCTCGGGAGCGTAGCGGCCGACGGACTCGCTCGTGATCTGGATCACGAGCCCGCGGCCAATCTCCCGCGCGATCGCGGCAATGGCCGCCCGGTAGGTGTCGGCGTCGAGCAGATGGCGACCCTGCACATCGCGGATGTGCGCGTGGATCATGGCCGCACCGGCCTCGCGGCAGGCCCGGGCGTCACGCGCCAGATCTTCAACCGTGATAGGCAGGGCGGGGTGGTCGGCCTTCGTGCGACGTCCGCCATTGGGCGCGACGGCGATGGCAACGGAGGCGGTGGACACGACTCGGGAAAGGAAGACGAGAACGCGCGCCGCCGGGTCAGGTGCCTGGACTCAGTGGCCGGCGGTGGTGCCGAGATCCATCATGATGGGCGAACCGCTCGTCGCGATCGCCTCCTCGCGACACAGGAAAGCGACCATGCTGGCGACCTCATGCGGCTCAATCAGCCGCTTGATCGCGGTGCCGTGGAGCATGACATTTTGAATCACCTCGGACTCGCTGATCCCGCGGGTGCGGGCTTGGGCGGCAATCTGGTTCTCCATCAGCGGCGTGCGGACATAGGCCGGGCAGACGGCATGGGCGGCGATGTTGTACTGGCCGCCCTCGCGTGCGGTCGTGCGCGTGAGACCGAGCAGGCCGTGCTTCGCGGTGACATAGCCGGCTTTGAAGGCGACGCCCTGCACGGACAGCACGGACCCGATGTTGACGATGCGCCCCCAGCGCTGCGCGGTGAGCGTTGGCCAGGCGTATTTCGTCAGGAGGAACGGTGCGGTGAGCATGACCGCGATCATCTTCTCCCACATGTCCTCGTCGAATTCGTCGAGGGGTGCGATGTACTGGAAGCCCGCACAGTTGACCAGGATGTGAATGCCGCCGCACTCCGACTTGATCCGCTCGATCAGGGCCTTGCAGTCGGCGCGCTTGCCCAGATCGGCGGGCATGAAGGCCGCGCCGAGCCGCTTGGCCTGGGCGGTGCCGGCGTCGGCCTGCACGTCGCTGATCACGACCCGCGCGCCCTCGGCCGCGAATTTCTCGGCGATGGCGAGGCCGATGCCGCTGGCGCCGCCCGTGACGAGGACGACGCGGTCTTTGAACTGATTTTCGTTACGCAAGGAGGGAGCAGCGCTTTGACTCATGGGGCGGGGAAGCAGGATGGAATTTCGAAAAGGGACTGCGTTACACCGCGGAATTCAGGCGCTGGCAAGGAGCGAAAAACCGGACGCAGCGGTCCGGGGTACGGCAGGAGTGGCGCCCGTCTCTTCTCTGGAGGGCCGAGCTCCGTCGAGGCCGGTTCATTGACGATCCAAGAGC
>CAINHV010000096.1 GCA_903848965.1 uncultured Opitutia bacterium
GATGGGCCAGGTGACCGGCGGGCACCTCGAGATCAAGACGAGCGGGCGCTACACCTACGAGATGGGTCGCGCGCTGTTTGCGTCACAGCATCCCGACGATCAGGCGCTGTGGCGCGATTGGCATAAGTTCACCCTCGAACTCGCCCAGGCGGGGTCGTTCAGTACCGACGCCACCGAGCAGAAGATGGCGCGGGTGTTCGTGGCGGATGCGCTGGCGAAGGCGGGCTGCGGGACGGATGTATTTGCCAATCCCACGGTGACGCGGGCCGCGCTCGAGTCACTGGCGCCGAGCCCGGAGCACATGTTCTGGTTCGAGTACAATTTCCTCTATGTGCTCGCGGCGAATGGCCGGGCGGAAAAAGCCGCGCTGGGCGATCACACGGCGGCAGGCTATCGCCAGCGGGCGCGATTCTACCGCATCAGCGACGAAGGCCGGCTGTTGTTCGCGAAGAACATCGCGACCTACATCGTGTTTCTCGCGGAGAACACCGGCCTGGCTTCCGCCGCGGCCTGTGCCGGCGCGCGGAAGCTCCTTGCGGGTTATCAGACGCTCGAAGCGATGTTGAACGACGTCTCGCGCTGAATTCTGCGTGGCCCGCCGCGTGAGCGGCGGGACTTCACCGAGCGGAGCGATGAAGAAGTTTCCGGCTTCGATCTCGACCCCGACCGAGCCGGGTTGGAGCCTGAAGCCAGAAAGCCACGAATCTGAGCTGGCGCCGATTCCTGGTTTCCTGGCTTCAGGCTCTTAAAGTTCAGATGGTTTGAACAGGAAGCACGGGAAGTTTTGGAAGGAGCGGGTTCCCCAGCTTCCCGACCTCCCCCGGCCTTCCTGTTCAAGTTCTGCTCCGCCCGGGCCCGAATGCGCCAGCGCTGGTCCGCACCGCGGCCCGATGCGGGACGGCATCGAGCGGAGCAATGAAAAGGTTCCTGCCCTCACGGGCAGGGCTACCTGAAATTGGTGGCCCGCTGCGTGAGCAGCGGGAGTTTTGCCTGCCTTGCCGTCAGGCTATCACGCGAGCCTTAATGAGCGCGGTCCGGAAATCCGATCGGTTTTTCACGGGTCGGGAGACCCGTGCCACTTGAGTCGGGCGCGTCACCTCACGCGAGGGCGGCGTCGATCTGCTCGCAGGACGCCTTGAGGATCTCGAGGCGGGCAAAACGCTTGTTGTTGGCGGCGATGAGATGCCACGGGGCATTCGGCTTGCTGGTCAGCGCGAGCATGTCGCCGACCGCGACCTCGTAGGCGTGCCACTTGCGGCGGTTTCGCCAGTCCTCGGCGTTGATCTTGTGCTGCTTGTAGGCGGTCTCCTCGCGATGGCGGAAGCGGCGGAGCTGTTCCTCCTTCGACAGGTGCAGCCAGAATTTCAGCACGATGATTCCGTGTTCGGTGAGCTGCTCCTCGAAGTCGGACATTTCCGCGTAGGCCCGCCGCCACTCCTCGGGGCGGCAGAAGTCCTCGAGCCGCTCGACCAGCACGCGCCCGTACCAGGACCGGTCGTAGATCGTCACCCGGCCGGCGCGCGGCACGTGCCGCCAGAAGCGCCAGAGGTAATGGTGCGCCTTTTCCTCATCGGTCGGCTTCGCGATCGGAATTACGCGGCAATCGCGCGCGTCGATTGCGCTGCTGAGCCGGCGAATCGCACCGCCTTTGCCGGCGGCATCCCAACCTTCGAACACCCAGACGATCGAGCGGCCCTGTTCCGAGGCCTCGCGCACGGCCCGGTTGAGCCGGCCGAGCCACTTATCGCGCTTCGCCTCGTAGTCCGCTTCGGACAACCGCTGATCGAGCGGGAGAGCGTGCAGGCGTCTGACACCCGACGGACGCAGGGGCTTGGTCCCGGTGGGGCGGCCGAAGGGTTTGGGTCGCGCCGCGGCGCGCGCGTGGAGGTGAAAACGCTGGAGGAGCGTTTCTGCCACCGCGAGATTCCGTCCCCGGGGGTCGGAGGCTTCGATCACCTGCCAGGGCGCGGCGGGCTTCGACGTCAGACGGCGCATGCGCTCGGCGAGGCTGGTCAGGCGCTGGTAGTCCCGATGGCGCTTCCAGTCATCCGGGGAGACCCGCCACGCGGTGTCCGGATGGCTCTCGAGTTCGCGCAATCGCGTCCGTTGTTCCGTTTCGGACAGGCGCAGCCAAATCTTCACGATGAGCGCGCCGTCGTTCGCGAGCAGGCCCTCGAAGTGCGTCAGGCTCTCCAGCGTGTGCTCGAACTCGACCAGTTCGCGTGGACTTCGCGGCTCCTCGCCGAGGGCATCGGCATGCCAGCCACCCGGGTAAATCGCGAGCCGGCCGCGCGGTGGCAGGCTGCGCCAGTAACGCCACATGGACGGACGCTCGCGTTCCTCATCCGTGGGTTCGTGGAAGGCAATCGTCTCGACGCCGCGCGGATCGAGCCAGCCGTTGAGGACGTTGACGACCTCGCCCTTGCCGGAAGCCTCGTCGCCCGCAATGACGAGAATCACCGGGAACGTGGCGCGCTGCAGGGCGACCTGCATCTGTACGAGTTCGGCGCGCAGGCCCGGCACGCGGGCCTCGTACTTTCGTTTTGGCATGCGCCGCTCCTCGCTGGCCTTCTCCATGCCAAGACCAGTGGAGTCCGCGTCGCGGGATGTCGAGCCGGAGCGCGGGCCGCGGCGGTGCGGTCGGCGGCGGACGCTTCCTGGAACGATTTCCGCCGCTTGGAGACCGGTGCTACCCGGGGCCCGTCGACTGCGACGAAGACGGCCGAGCGGCGGGTGCCGTCTCCGCCGCGCGTTTGCCCAGGGCGTCGTAGGTGGCGTACTTGTAGAGTTCGCCGAGGGTGGGGTAGTTGAAGCAGGTTTCGATGAAGAGATCGGCGCCGGCGCGGGCGTGCAGGGCCACCAGGCCGATATGCACCAGCTCGCTCGCCTGCTCTCCGATGGCGTGGACCCCGAGCAGCCGCATCGTGTCGAAGGCGAACACCAGCTTCAGGAATCCGCTTTGCGCGCCGATGATCTGGCCGCGGGCGTTGGCCTCGTACCGCGCGACTCCGGACACAAAGCGCACACCCTGCTCCGTCAACGCGGCCTCCGTGTCGCCGGCCATCGAGCACTCCGGAATCGTGTAGATGCCGTACGGGAGAATGGGCGCGACGCGGGTCTTATACTTCAGGTCGAAGGCATGGACCATCGCGACCCGCGCCTGCTCCATGGAGGTGGCGGCGAGCGCGGGGAAACCGATGACGTCCCCGGCCGCGTAGATGTGCGGCACCGCCGTCTGGTATTGGGCGTTGACGGCGATCAATCCGCGCTTCGCCGCCATGAGGCCGGCCGCGGGCAGGTTCAGGGTGGCGGTGTTTCCGCTGCGGCCGGCGGCCACGAGGAGGGTGTCGGTATCGAGACGGTGGCCGGAGGCGAGAGTTGCGGTGAGGTGCGTGGGGGACGCGGCGACCCCGGCCACGGATTCCTCGAAGCGGACGTCGATGCCCATCCCCCGCATCGTGGCCGTCAGCAGTTGCGCGACGTCGGGGTCGAGGAATGCCAGCAGGCGGTCGCGACCCTCAAGGAGGGTGACCTGGATGCCCAGCGCGGCGAACATGCACGCGTACTCGCAACCGATGACGCCCCCGCCGACCACCAGCATCCTGCCCGGAATGTCGTGGAGGTTGAGGATGGTGTCCGAGTCGTAGACCCGGACATCGTGGAAGGGAAACACCGGCGGCCGGAACGGATGGGAGCCCGTCGCGATTAGCACATGATCGCCGGTGATCCGGACGGGCGCCGCGTCCGGTTGATCGACCTGAAGCGTGTGGGCGTCGACGAACGAGGCGGCGCCGTGGAGCAGGTCGACCCGGTGCCGCTCCAGATTGGCGAGGATCCGTCGATGCTCGCTCTGTTGGACCTGCCGCTCGCGGTAGAGAAAATCGCGGGCGGTGACGCAATCCTTCATCGTCATGCTGACCCCGTAGAGTCCGCGCTGGCGGAAGCCGGAAAGGTAGAGCGCGGTCTCGCGCAGGGTTTTCGAAGGCAACGTGCCGGTGTTCGCGGCGGCGCCGCCGGGAACCACCTCCCGTTCGATGAGGGCCACGCGTTTTCCGAAGTACGCGGCCTGGGCCGCGCCTTTTTCGCCGGCGGGACCGGACCCGATCACGACCAGATCGTAGTGGTTGGGGGAGGACATGGCGACCCGGCACGCAAGGGCGCGACGGGCGGGGGGTAACCCGCAGGATGGCGCCGAGGGCGGAGAAGTAAACGCCGCAATCCGCCCGCGGTCGCACGTCCCGCTTCGCCAATTCACTTGGCCCGCTGCCGGGCCCGGCCCACGCTCGCCGGTTTTCGATGTCCCAACCGGTTTCCTCCGAGCACACGCGAGCCCTCTGGATGCTCCTTCTCGCGAATTTCTTCTGGGGCCTGAGTTTCCCGGTGGTGAAGGCGCTGCTGTTGCTGCACGAGCGGCTGCGGCCGGGCCTCGATCCGTGGTTCTCGGCGGTCTACACGGTCGCCCCCCGCTTCATTCTCGCGGTGCTCGTCCTGACGATCTGGTACGAACTGCGCCGCCTGATGGCGCCGGGGCGCCGGCGGGAAAGACTCTGGCACGCGACGCGCGCCGAGTGGCGGCAGGGCGTGACGATCGGGCTCTTCGCGGCGATGGGCATGTTGCTCCAGAACGATGCCCTCAATTACACGGAGGCCAGCACCTCGGCCTTCCTCACGCAGATCACATCGTTTCTCATTCCGATCTGGGTCGCGGTCCGCTTTCGCCGCAATCCCGGCCTCCGCGTCTGGTTTTGCTGCGCGCTGGTGATGGCGGGCGTGGCCATCCTCGGGCAGTTCAACTGGCAGACCTGGCGTTTCGGCCGTGGCGAATGGGAGACCATGCTGGGCGCGCTGTTTTTCATGGGGCAAATTCTCACGCTCGATCGACCGGACTTCTCGGCGAACCGATCACTGCAGGTCACCTGGATCATGTTCGTGACCGAGACCGTGGTGTTCTGGGCGCTCGCCGCCGGCACCGCCCCCGATCTGGCGATGCTGATCGAGCCCTGGACGTCGGGCCCCTGGCTTGGGCTAACCGCGATCCTGACGCTGTTCTGCACCTTCGGTTCGTTCGGACTCATGAATGCGTGGCAGCCCAAGATCACCGCGACCGAGGCGGGTCTGATGTATTGCATCGAGCCGATCTTCGCGTCGCTGATGGCGCTGTTCCTGCCCGGGTTGTTCTCGATCTGGGCGGCGGTGAACTATCCCAACGAGCGCGCCACCTGGACCCTGCTCGTGGGCGGCGCGTTAATCACTTCCGCCAACATCATCCTGCAATTGAAGCCGCCACGGAAGGAGTAGACCGGGGGCATCCCCGGCATGCTCGGAATTTGGGCCGCGGATAGCGCGGAGGGCGCGGATACCAATCAACCCGGCGGATGACTCCGCCAGCTTCGGTCCCGCTGGGCGGGCACCTTGTGGCGCAGTCCTGTTTCTGCCGATCCAGACTGCCCCGGGATGAGAAGTGCCGTAGCCATGCGGGCGTGGACGAGCCAGGCGCCTGCACGCCCACGACCTCCGACCAGCCACCCTTCCACCCAAACGATGCTCGATCCGAACCGCCGATCGAAGCGACTGGGCGCACGGTGCGGCGGCTCGCTTCGATCATTCGGCTCGATGCCTTGATCGGCGCCGTCCGCGCTCTCCGCGGTCAACTTCCTGAGTGTTGGCCTTTCTAACCGGCGACCTGAGCATGGCGGCGATCCCGGATTGAAATCAAGGAGCGCACGGTGATTGCGGTGATGACAATCATGCCGCCGGCCAGGGCGAGGGGAGTGGGCTTTTCTCCGAACACGAGCAGCACCCAGATGGGATTGAGCACTGGTTCGATGACGGGAACCAGGAGCGCCTCGAGGGCAGTCACGTGTTTGATGGCCCGGGCATAGAACCAGTAGGAGCAGCCGAGTTGGACCACGCCAAGCAGGAGAAGGGCGGTCCAGCCAGAGCCGGTCAGAGCGGGCGCGGTGGTGATCCAAGGCAGGCCGACGAGGAAGGCGATGACGTTGCCGAGGATGATCGATTCCACCGGCGAACCGTCCTTCTGCTTGCGGAGAGCGATGGCCAGGGCGGCGAACGACATGCCGCTGATCAGGGCGATGGTGTTGCCGAGCAGATGGGAAAGCTCGAGCCCGTCGGCGAAGAACAGCGTCATCCCACCCAGTACGATCGCGATCGTGATCCAATCCCCTTTGGTGGCGCGTTCCCCGAGGAACCAGGCGCCAAACAGTGCGGCCCAAATCGGGGCGGTGTACTGGAGCAGGACCGCGTTCGCCGCCGTGGTGAGCTTGGTCGCGACGCAGAACGTGATCGTGCACGCGGCGTAGGCCACGGCGCCGATGATCTGGTGGCGGGAGAAATGGAACCGCAGCCCGCGATTGGTGAGGAGGAGAAACGCCGCGGCGATGATGCCTCGCCCGCCCGAGACGGCCAGCGGTGGCCAGTCGACCGCCTTGATCAGCAGGCCGGCCAGGCTCCAGCACAGCGCGGCGGCGACGAGCTGGAAGAGGGCGCGGGTGTGGGCGGCGTTCACGTCCTTCCATGTGTGCGCGACAGGCGCGGGCCGCGCACGCCGAAAACGGAATCGCCGTTCGGACCCGCCTGGCCCGCGCACGAAATGAATTCGCCGGCCGTCTCCCCGGGCGTCAGCGTGCCCGGGTGAAGATTGGCTCCCGGCTCACGTGGATGATCGCGGTGACGGTCATGGTCGCGGCCGCGTGGTGGTGGAACCACCGGCGTTCGGTTCGGCCCGTTGACGCCGGTCCGGCGGATCCGTTGTCGGCCGGGCGGACGGGTGGCGGACGATCGCCGGCTGGCTCGATTCCCCCCTCGGCTTCACCGCGGACGAGCCTGTCGCCGAGGGAGAAGGCGGCCCGCTTGGGTCAGATTAAGAGCGACTACGATGAGATCCGGGCGAAGCTCTCCGCCGAATTTGCCGCCGGCCGATCGAACAACCCGGGAGGCTTGAATGCCTTTTTGCGGCAGCTCGCCCTGCTGGAGCGTGAAAAGCGCCAGGACCTGGCCGCGGTCCTGGACCCGGCGGAACTCGAGGATTTCGAGATGCGCGAGACGGCGTCGGGACAGTTGGTGCAGCGTTCGCTGGGCGGCTCGGCGGCCACGGAGGAACAGCGCCGGGCCGTGTTCCGGGCGCAGCGGGGGTTCGAGGAGAAGTTCGCGCTCACCTTCGACCTCACGGCGCCCTCGTTGCTCGAACGCGAAGCCAGCCGGCTGGCGACCGAGGAGAACATACGCTCGGTCCTCGGAGACGCGTTGTTTGTGGAGTGGCTCAATGCCGAAGGCCCGGAGTTTGGGCGGATCAACACCTTTGTCGTGAAGCATGGCCTCACCACTGACGCCGCCTTGAACGTCTGGCGGACGCGCAACGATCTGACGATTCGCCGACTCGAACTCGCGGTCCAGTCCGGCCTGTCACCCGCGGAAGTGAAGCAGGCGCAGGCCGCCCTCACGCGCGGAGCCGGGGAACGCATCTTCGCGATCCTTGGACCCGGGGTTACGGAAACCGCCAGGCAGGAAGTTCTCAGCTGGTTGCCGCGGAATTGAGGTAGCCGACTCGACGTCGTGGGCGCCCATGCAACGAGGCGCCCCCTGCAAAAGGCGGATAGGGGCGGACGGTGTTTCGAAGCGCTCTCACCGCGCGGCGCTGCTCGAAAGTCAATATTTCGGAGACGAGGTTCCCCCCGGATGGGCGGTTCTCAATTCTGATCGGCAACAACACGGCCAACTTCCGGCTTTCCTCCACTCCCTTGATGTATGGCGAAAAGGCGGTCGTCCGGATCCTCGCCTCGAGCGGTGGCCCCGCGGTTTCGCTGCCATCGGGCAGAGCCCGAAGCCAGGAAACCCTGAATCGGAGCCGGACCAAACCAGAGCGCTCCACCGGAGGTTCGGGAACCCCTCATTTGAACCTAGGGGACGCAGAGGGCTCAGAGGGAAATGCCCTTCTGTGCCATGCCTGGGCTGGTCGGGACGGCTTTCGTTTCAAGGACCCAGGCGAGTTTACAGAAGGCGAGCCAAGGTCGATCCAAGGCCGGGTCTGAAGGCGGGACTACGAACCATGGGGTTCCGATTGATCGAGGTGATTCACGCGAAGCCGCGAAGAACGGAAAAATCCTCCGCGAGCTCCGCGGCTCCGCGTGCGCAGGGCGTCCTTTGCTAACTCTCGGCCCGCAGCCTTCGCGCCTTCGGTGGTTAAACTCAAAGTTCTCTAAACCACCGAAGACACCGAATGCACTCTCCGATGGGAAGGCTGTGGTCGGAGACTGGCGCTACGGGCGGCGATCGTCTGCGCGGGCTGAAATTTCCGGGGGAGAAGAATTCGGGAAGGTCGGCTTCCCGAACTTCCCGGTCTTCCTGTTCAAACCCTCGGCGATCGATTTCCGGATCCGCTCACTGCGGCCGGCGGAAGAGACCCATGTAAACGGCCTTGCCGATGATGTGTCCCTGCATCGCGTTCATCACCAGCTTGCGGGTCTCAAACGGATCGGCGACCGGAGCGACGTCGATCTTGGTATCCAACGCATAAATCTCGAAGGTGTAATGATGGGGCGGACCGTTCGCGCCGGCGCCGGGACCGCGATAGACGCGGCCGGTGGCGCTGGTCTGGTAACTGCCATCGGGGAGGCGATCGCCCTTCGCCACACCTTCGGGCAGTCCGGTGGCCGTGGCCGGGATCGGCCAGACTAGCCAGTGGACCTGATCGTCGGTGGTGCCGTTGCGGGCCGCTTCGAGATCGTGCATGTGCAGGACGAAGCATTGCGTGCCGGCAGGCGCGTTGGTCCACGTGAGTGCTGGCGAAGTGCCTTCGCCGGGGGCGGCGCCGGGCGCGGCCTGACTGTATTTGATCGGGATGGTGCCGCCGTCGGGGAAGGCCGTCGAGCTGAGCACCATCGGGGGACCGCCAGCGCCCTTCTTTTTCTTCGCCGCGGGATCGCCGCCTTTGGCCGCATCCTGGGCGAAGCTCGGGGTGAGCATTCCGGCGAGGACAACACTCAAGATCAGTATCCAGTTTCTGTGACGCATGATGGAATCTCCTGCGGACCCGGGTCGGAAGACCCGGGCCACTTTGGTTGGGGGTGTCCCGCGAGGGACGTTTTTGGGTGGGGTAACTACCGCTTGAATGAGTCGAGGCGGCGAGACGGGGCAAGCTTCCAATCGCATCCCAGCACCAATCTCCGGAGGTAACCACCGAGGCGCCAAGACACCGAGGTTCAAAGTTCTGGGTTCAGAGTTGATGCCGGGCTTGGCACGGGTCTCTGACCCGTGGAATTGCGGCGGGACGGCAGTACGATCTTCACGGGTCGGGAGACCCGTGCCACTCGGAACACGCTCACGCGAAGCCGCGAAGAGGTGATACGTTGGGGCCTGGACTTCGCGATCTTCGCGGCTTCGTGTGAGCCACCGTCCGGCTCGGGCGCGAGCCGGTTTGCCGCCTGGGTCGGATGGCCCGAGCAAGCTCAGGCCCTACCTAGCTTCCTGGCCGGTCAACTCACGGGCGCTCGATGCTACGGACGGGAGCTGACTCACGAACCCTTCTTGAGCGCGTCGAGGACGATGCCGGGGGTCAGCAGCTCGGGCAGGATGATCGGGTCGGCGTGGCCGGGCGCCCAGATGACGTTGAAGGGGACGGCGGAGCGACTGTAGCGCGCGAGCTCGGCGGTGATCTTCGGATCCTGGCTCGTCCAGTCGCCGCGGAGGGTCACGATCTTCCGGTCGCTGAAATACTGCTTCACGTCGGTCGAGGCGAAGACGATCTTCTTGTTGGTCTGGCAGGTCGCGCACCAGCGGGCGGTGAAATCGACGTAGATGGTCCGGCCCTCGGCGCGATACTTGGCGACGGCTTCCTCGCTCCACGGTTCCCAGGCGATCTGGCCGCTCGCGGCGGCCGATCCCGCAACGGGCACCGGGCGGGGCCAGCCGGTCCAAAGTCCAAGCGCGCCGACCAGCACGAGGCTCGCCACCCCGAAGCGCACGCGGCCGGCCGAGGCGCCGGGCGCCGTCCAGCGTCCGTACATCCACATGGCCATGGCAATCAGCACGAGGCTGAAGAGGACGCCGCGAAAGCCTTCGTCGCCGGTCTGCGCCGCGAGGACCCAGACGAGATAGACGACGGTCGCGTACAGCGGGAAGGCCATGAACTGCTTGAACGTCTCCATCCAGGCGCCGGGCCGCGGCAGGACTTTGACGGCCTGCGGGAAGATTGAGAGCAGCAGGTAAGGCAGCGAGAGGCCGACGCCGATCGCGGTGAAGATGGCGAACGACTCGACCGTCGAGACGGCCAGCGCGGCGCCGAGCGCGGGGGCGAGGAAGGGGGCGCTGCACGGCGTGGCGACGACGGTCGCGAGGACGCCGGTGAAGAAGGAGCCGGAGTAGCCGGACTTGGATTGCAGTTCGCCGCCGACCGCGGTGGCGCGGAGACCGAACTCGAACACGCCGCTCATGTTCATCGCGAACACGAGCATCACCACCGCCAGCGCGTAGACGAACACGGGCGACTGCAGCTGGAACCCCCAGCCGAGTTGATCGCCGCCCGCCCGCAGGATCGCGAGCACGGCGGCGAGCGTCCAGAACGAGATCAGCACGCCGAGCGCGAACGTGAGTCCGTGGGCCACGACCTTGGCGCGCTGGTGGCCGGCCTGATTGACGAAACCGAGGATCTTGATGCCGAGCACCGGAAAGACGCAGGGCATCAGGTTCAGGATGAGTCCGCCGATCAGGGCGAAGATCAGGGTGCCGAGGAGGCTGGAGGGGGCGGGCGGCGCGTTGAGGGTGGAGGGCGGTGAGTTGAGAGTGAAGGCGGCGGTGACGGCGAGGCCGCGGAGCTGGCCGCCGGGGAGCCAGCCGTTTTCCGAGGTCAGGACACCGAGGAGTTGGGTGGCGTCGGCTGGGCCGTCGGGCGACACCGGCATCGTGATCACGAAGCCGCCGCGGCCGTCGGGCTTCACGGTCCGGGGTTGGTCGTAGGCGACGAGGTTATCCTCGGAGAAGAAGTGCACATCCTTCGGCGTGTGCCCGGCCGCGCCAGCCGGGGTGACGATCAAGTCGATCGACTTGGCCGTCCGGGAGGCGGTGATCGTCCAGGCAGCATCTGACCGCGGCAGGCCGGCGACGGTGGCGCGAACCTTCGCGCCCCACATGGCATCGGGTTGGGGGGCGGCGGCGGTGACCGGAAGCGTCAGGGTTAGGTTCGCACTGCCCGGGATGCAGACGTCCTCGCACATCAGCCAGTCGGCCGAGGCTTCGAGGGTGACGCTCGTGCCCGGCGCGAGATCCTTGGGTGGCGTGAGTGTGACGGGCAGGAAGAGTTCGGCCTCGTAGCCATTGCCCACGATTGTTTTCCGGGAGTCGCGCAGAATGTGCGGAGCGGGCCACTGGATTTCGCCGGCGGTCCAGCCGGGCGGAAGTTTCCACTCGAGCGAGGTGGGCAGGCCGGTGCCGGGATTTTTCCAGTAGGTGTGCCAGTGCTCGTCGTGGACAAAGCGAAGGGCGACTGTGACGGGCTGGCCGGGTCGGACCGCGTCGTCGGCTGCCACCAAGGAAGCCTGCACATGAGTGGGCTTCGCGAGCGCCGCCTCGGCCCGGGGGAAAAGCAAGCAGGCGCCGGAAAACAGGAGGGCCGCGGTCAGCAGGCGACGTACGAGGGACATGATGGGCAAGGTGAGGATTGTTCGTCGGAGGCGCAAACGCACAGATTTGTTCCCCGTCTTGCCTGTCGTTCCGACGCCGAGCAACGTCGCCGCGCATGAATCAACGGACTTTTGGCAGGACCGGGCGCACCGTCGGTGAGGTTGGGCTCGGCACGTGGCAACTCGGCGCGGGGTGGGGCGAGGTGACGGACGAGGCCGCGATGGCGACGCTGCGCGCCGCGCACGAGGCGGGCACGACGCTCTTCGACACGGCGGACGTCTATGGGATGGGGCGTTCCGAGAACCTGATCGGCAAGTTCCTGCAAGAGACCCGCGCGCCGATCTATGTTGCGACCAAGCTCGGTCGTTTCAGTCCGCCGGGCTGGCCGGAGAATTTCACCCGGGCGGCGATCCGCCAGCACACGGAGGCGTCGCTCCGCCGGCTTGGCGTGCCGGCCCTGGACCTGACCCAGTTGCACTGTGTCCCGACGGAGGTCCTGCAGGAAGGGACGGTTTTCGAGGCGCTCCGGGAGCTCAAGCGCGAGGGCAAGATCCGCGACTTCGGGGCCAGCGTCGAATCGATGGAGCAGGCCGATTTCTGTGTCCGGCAGGAGGGAATCGCCTCGCTCCAGATCATCTTCAATATTTTCCGCCAGAAGCCGATTCACACGCTCTTCGCCGAGGCAAAAAAACGGCAGGTGGCGCTGCTGATCCGCCTGCCGCTGGCGAGCGGACTGCTTGGAGGGCGGATGACCAGGGCCACGACGTTTCCGGCGAATGACCACCGCAATTTCAATCGCGACGGACAGCGCTTCAATGTCGGCGAAACGTTCGCGGGTCTGGAATATGGCAAAGGCATCGACCTCGTGGACGGGCTGCGGCCGCTGGTGCCGGCCGGCCTGACGATGGGGGAGATGGCGCTGCGCTGGTGTCTCGATTTCGACGCGGTCAGCGCGATCATCCCCGGAGCCCGCAACGCCGAACAGGCGCAGGCGAACGCCCGGGCGTTCGCGCTCCCGTCGCTGAGCCCCGAGTTGCACGCGACGATCGCCGACTATTATCAGCGCGAAGTGGCGGCGCAGATCCGCGGTCCGTACTGACTGCCCGGAGGGGCTCACGCGAAGCCGCGAAGAGCGCGAAGGGGAAGGTATCGCACATATCGGCAAAGGTCACATTGGCGCCTCTTGAGCTGCTGTCTTGGCAGGTCGCTCATTTCCGGGGTTCTTGGGAGGGCCGAGCTCCGTCGAGGCCGGTTCATGGAACGGTGCATGAGCGGCCACGGCGGAGCTCGGCCCTCCACTTTGGTTCCAAAGATTGACATCCATTTGGTTGCAGCGGCGACGGGTTGTGACTCATTGGCGGGCATGAAGCCCCGGTTCGTTTCGCTCCTGCTTTTGGCGATGTTGGTCTCCGCGCCCCTGCGCGCTCAGAACGGTGACAAGGCCGGCGAGGCGCAGCCTCCCCGCCCCGCGCACTGGGTGGTGCCGCCGGCGCCGTCGCTCTCGCCGGAGGACGAGGCGAAGACCTTCACCGTCGCGCCCGGCTTCCGGGTCGAGCTGATCGCGGCCGAGCCGCTCGTAGAGGATCCCCTCACGATGCAGATCGGGCCGGATGGCCGGCTTTGGGTCGTGGAGATGACCGGCTACATGCGCGACATCGAAGGCACGGGGGACAAGGATCCGATTGGACGCATCGTGACTCTCACCGACACCAACGGCGACGGGCGGATGGATCGGCGCGTGGTGTTTCTCGATCAGCTCGTGCTGCCCCGTGCCATTTCCGTGATCGACGGCGGACTGCTCTTCGCCGTGCCGCCGAAGTTGATTTATGCGCGGGACACCGACGGCGACGGCAAGGCTGACTCCCGCGTGGAGGTGGCGAGCGACTACGGCGGGCCCGGCAATGTCGAACATCTGCCCAATGGCCTGATGTGGGGCCTGGACAACTGGATCTACAGCGCCAACCACACCGTGCGTTTCCGCTATGAGGGCGACGGCAAGTTCACCCGGGACACGACCATCACCCGCGGGCAGTGGGGCATTTCGCAGGACGACGCCGGCCGCATCTATTACAACAGCAACAGCGATCCGCTGCGCGTCGATCTGGTGCCGTCGGCCTACCTGGCGCGGAATCCCGGGTTCGCGGCGAGCGGGGCGAATTTTCAGGTGGTGCCGGCCAGCCTGAAAATCTGGCCGGGTCGCATCACGACCGGCGTCAATCGCGGCTATCGCACGCTCGATGCCGAGGGAAAGTTGTATGCGGTCACGGCGGCGTGCGGGCCGGTGATTTATCGTGGCGCACTTTTCCCCGCGGAGTTTCGCGGCGATGCCTTCATCGCAGAGCCGACGGGCCACCTGCTGAAGCGGATCAAGTTGTCGGACGTCAACGGCACCGTGGGTGGCGCCAATGCCTACGAAGGCACCGAGTTTCTTCGCTCCACGGATGAGCGGTTCCGCCCGGTCAATCTCTTCAACGGGCCCGATGGCGCGCTGTGGATGGTGGACATGTATCGCGGCCTGATTCAGGACCGGCTCTACGTCACGTCGTACTTGCGCAAGGAGATCCTCGAGCGCGGGCTGGACAAGCCGCTCCACCACGGACGCATCTGGCGGATCGTACCCGACGGCGCGCCGCGTCTCGATTTGAACCTCACGCTGGGCCGGGCCTCGGCGGAGGAACTCGTGACGAAGCTCAGCGATTCCAACGGCTGGACGCGTGACACGGCGCAGCAACTCCTCGTGGAAAAACGCAGTGCCGCCCGGACGCCGGCCGTGGCTGCGGCGCTCCGCGAGCTCGCGACGAAGGGTTCGAGCCCGCTCGGCCGTTTGCATGCGTTGTGGACGCTGGATGGCAGCCAGGCGATCGAGGCGGCGACCGTGCAGGCGGCGCTGGCGGATGCGGATCCGCGCGTGGTGGCTGCGGCGATTCGGGTCGCGGATAATTTTGCCGGCAAACCGGGAGCCGATGCGCTCGCCGCGCGGGTGATTGGACTCGTCGCGACGCGCACCGCGCCGGCCATTCGCCTGCAGCTCGCGCTCTCGCTTGGCGGAATCAAGACGCTGGCGGCGGAGAACGCCTGGCGGGCGCTCGTCGTGGCGGCCGGTCGGCAGCCATTCCTGGCGGATGCGGTGGTCAGCGGACTGGCCGGTCGCGAGGCGGCGTTCATCGCGGCGCTGC